>NZ_JBEXRT010000018.1:0-141686 GCF_040613235.1 Streptomyces sp. NPDC006296
CCGGATCCCGCGTGCCCATGTGCTGCGGCGCGACCTCGCCACGCCGTGGGCGGTCAAGGGTCTCGTCATGCGGGGACGGGCGAACCCGGGCGACGCGTGGGTCAGAAGCGGCGGGTGATCAGCGCGCGCTTCACTTCCTGGATCGCCTTGGTGACCTCGATGCCACGCGGGCAGGCGTCCGTGCAGTTGAACGTCGTGCGGCAACGCCACACACCGTCACGGTCGTTGAGGATCTCCAGGCGCTGCTCCCCGGCCTCGTCACGCGAGTCGAAGATGAAGCGGTGCGCGTTGACGATGGCCGCCGGGCCGAAGTACTGGCCGTCGTTCCAGAACACCGGGCACGAGGACGTGCACGCCGCGCACAGGATGCACTTGGTGGTGTCGTCGAAGCGCTCGCGGTCCTCGGCGGACTGCAGCCGCTCACGCGTCGGCTCGTTCCCCTTGGTGACGAGGAAGGGCATGACGTCGCGGTAGGCCTGGAAGAACGGGTCCATGTCGACCACGAGGTCCTTCAGGACCGTGAGGCCCTTGATGGCCTCCACCGTGATCGGCTTCTCCGGGTTGATGTCCTTGATCAGCGTCTTGCAGGCGAGCCTGTTCTTGCCGTTGATCCGCATCGCGTCGGAGCCGCAGATGCCGTGCGCGCAGGAGCGACGGAACGTCAGGGTTCCGTCCTGCTCCCACTTGATCTTGTGAAGGGCGTCGAGGACACGCTCCTTCGGGTCGATCGAGATCTGGAAGTCCTGCCACTGGACCTCGTCGGAGACCTCGGGGTTGAAGCGGCGGATCCGGAACGTGGCCGTGATGTACGGGGTGTCGGCGAAGCCCGCCTCGGCCGTGTCGGTCTTGTCCAGGGTCGGGGTAGCCATCAGTACTTACGCTCCATCGGCTGGTAGCGGGTCGTGACGACCGGCTTGTAGTCGAGCCGGATCGACTCGGTGCCGTCGTCGGCGACCTCGCGGTACGCCATGGTGTGGCGCATGAAGTTGACGTCGTCGCGGTTCGGGTAGTCCTCGCGGTAGTGACCGCCGCGGGACTCCTTGCGGGCCAGCGCGGAGGTCGCCATGACCTCGGCCAGGTCGAGCAGGTTGCCCAGCTCGACGGCCTCCAGCAGGTCGGTGTTGAACCGCTTGCCCTTGTCCTGGATGGACACGTCGAGGTACCGCGCGCGCAGCTCGGCGATCTTCTCGACCGCCGTCTTGATGGTCTGCTCGGTGCGGAACACCATCACGTTGGCGTCCATGCACTCCTGCAGCTCCAGGCGCAGCGTGGCGACGCGCTCGGTGCCGGTGGACGCGCGCAGCCGCTCGACCTGCTCCTCGACGAGCTGCGCCGGGTTCTCGGGAAGCTCGACGAAGTCGTTCTTCGCGGAGTACTCGGCGGCGGCGATGCCCGAGCGGCGTCCGAAGACGTTGATGTCGAGCAGCGAGTTGGTGCCGAGGCGGTTGGCGCCGTGCACGGAGACGCAGGCGACCTCGCCGGCGGCGTACAGGCCCGGGACGACGGTGGTGTTGTCGGCCAGCACCTCGCCCTCGACGTTGGTCGGGATGCCGCCCATGGCGTAGTGCGCGGTCGGCTGGATCGGGATCGGGTCCGTGTAGGGCTCGATGCCGAGGTAGGTGCGCGCGAACTCGGTGATGTCCGGGAGCTTGGCGTCGAGCTGCTCCGGCGGGAGGTGCGTGAGGTCGAGGTAGACGTGGTCGCCCTCGGGACCGCAGCCGCGGCCCTCACGGATCTCCGTGTAGATGGAGCGGGACACGACGTCACGGGACGCGAGGTCCTTCATGACCGGCGCGTACTTCTCCATGAAGCGCTCGCCGTCCTTGTTGCGGAGGATGCCGCCCTCACCGCGGGCGCCCTCCGTCAGCAGGATGCCCATGCGCCAGATGCCCGTCGGGTGGAACTGGAAGAACTCCATGTCCTCCAGGGGCAGACCGCGGCGGTACGCGGCGGCCTGGCCGTCACCGGTCAGGGTGTGGGCGTTGGAGGTCACCTTGAAGAACTTCCCGGTGCCGCCGGAGGCGAAGATGATCGACTTCGCCTGGAAGACGTGGATCTCGCCGGTCGCCAGCTCGTAGGCGACGACGCCCGCGGACTTCTTGACCCCGTCCACGTCCTGGAGCAGGAGGTCCAGCACGTAGAACTCGTTGAAGAACTCCACGCCCTCCTTCACGCAGTTCTGGTACAGCGTCTGGAGGATCATGTGACCGGTGCGGTCGGAGGCGTAGCAGGAGCGGCGCACCGGGGCCTCACCGTGGCTACGGGTGTGACCGCCGAAGCGGCGCTGGTCGATGCGGCCCTCGGGCGTCCGGTTGAACGGCAGGCCCATCTTCTCCAGGTCGAGGACGGCGTCGATGGCCTCCTTCGCGAGGATCTCGGCGGCGTCCTGGTCGACCAGGTAGTCGCCGCCCTTGATCGTGTCGAAGGTGTGCCACTCCCAGTTGTCCTCCTCCACGTTGGCCAGCGCGGCGGCCATGCCGCCCTGCGCGGCGCCCGTGTGGGAGCGGGTGGGGTAGAGCTTCGTGAGCACGGCGGTGCGGCTGCGCTTGGTCGACTCGATGGCCGCGCGCATGCCGGCGCCGCCGGCGCCGACGATGACGGTGTCGTACTTGTGGATCTGCATGGTTTTCCTCTGGTCCCTCTGTCCCGGCGCCTAGCGGATGTTCGGGTCGAAGGTGAAGATCACCAGCGTGCCCAGCAGGACGGTGAACACCGTGGCGGTGTACAGGAGCATCTTCAGCCAGAAGCGGGTGTTGTCCCGTTCGGCGTAGTCGTTGATGACCGTACGGAGGCCGTTGGCGCCGTGGAGCATGGCGAGCCACAGCATCGTCAGGTCCCAGACCTGCCAGAACGGCGAGGCCCAGCGGCCCGCGACGAAGGCGAAGCCGATCTTCGACACACCGCCGTCGAGCACCAGCTGGATCAGCAGGTGGCCGATGACGAGGACGACCAGCACGATGCCCGACAGGCGCATGAAGAGCCAGGCGTACATCTCGAAGTTGGTGCGCGAGCCCTTGGGAGTCTTGCCCGTGCGCTTGCGCGGGGGCTCGATGACCGGGGCCGGGTTGTCGACGTCGAACAGGCTGACGTCCTCGACGTCGCCGATCGCGGAAGAAGGTGTCTCGGTGGACATCGGCCTCAGCTCCCGAAGACTTCGCGTACGGCGTGACCGAGGACGGGGTACAGGGCCCCGGCCATCAGCACGATCCAGATACCCAGCACGGTCCAGAGCATCTGCTTCTGGTAGCGCGGGCCCTTGGCCCAGAAGTCCACGGCGACGATGCGGAGACCGTTCAGCGCGTGGAAGAGGATGGCGGCCACCAGGCCGTACTCCAGCAGCGCGACGAGCGGGGTCTTGTAGGTGGCCACGACGTCGTCGTACGCCTCGGGGGAGACACGCACGAGAGCGGTGTCCAGGACGTGTACGAACAGGAAGAAGAAAATGAGGACACCGGTGACTCGATGAGCCACCCAGGACCACATGCCTTCCCGGCCGCGGTACAGCGTTCCAGCCGGCACGGAAGAACCCTCCGGGAGCGGGGATTGGGGTCGGCCGGCTTGACTGTCGGTCTGACCCGGCCGGGTACGGTCCACCGGCCCCGGCCATCGTAGCGACGACTTGTCGGTTCCATGGCGGCGGGGCCTCCGGTGTGATCAAAGCGGCAGTCAAACAGGCACGGACGGGCTACCGGGGGCCATATGCCACCGGGGGCGGGGGGCCGGGCGCCGCCCCGGCCTCCGTCACGAGCTCGATGATGCGTTCCCGGGCGAGTCGCCGCATCTCCTCCGCGGTGAGGGAGCGCTCCTCGTCCGGTTCGTGGGTCAGCCGGGTGCGGATCGCCGCCAGGACCTGGTCGACGTGCCGGGAGTGGTGCAGGCCGTCCAGGCAGATCACGAAGACGTGCCCGAACCGGCTCTCGTACGCGGCGTGCGCGGCCCGCAGCGCCAGATGGGCGGCGCGGGGCGCGTCGTGGTGCAGGCAGGGAGCGCTCTCCGCGGCGAGCGCCTCGGAGATGTCGGCCGGCGCCAGGTCGTACCCCGCCTCGTCGGAGGCGGCGAGCAGGGTGTCCAGGTCCGGATAGGGCCGGTGCGCGGTCAGCCGGTGCGCCCACCGGCGGCTCCCGCAGCACTCCAGCAGGGAGGCCTCGGCGAGCTCCCGCGGCCAGGCGTTCAGGCGGGCGAGGCCGCTCGCATGTGCGTAGGCGCGGGTACTCACCGACACTGGATCCGGAGCGGAGGCGTCCGGGAGATCCGGGGCCGGACCCCGGTGCTGGACGGGCACGGCCGTCCGCCCGGCCTGCTGCGGCTTCGGCAGGCCGGGGCGTGGCTCGCTGGACCTGGGCAGCGGGACTCCTCGGACGAATGACGGGCGGTGACCCTGGACAAGAGGGGCCGGAGAGCGGAGAGGTTGCGCGGGGCGGGGGTGAGGACTGGTACGTATGTCCCGTCACGCTAGCGAGCGAGGGCGGCACGGAACCGAATCGTGCGAGAACTTCACCCGGACGGGAGAGTTTCGGAACTCTTGATGGACGAATCTGCGGGGGAAATGCCCGGCTTTCTCATCTTCTTTGACCTGTTTCTCCCTCGATCCGGAGGTTTCTGACCGATGTCGCCCTCACGCGCACCCCTGGTGGCCGGCGCCGCCGTCGCGGTGGCCGCCGCCGTCACCCTCACCGTCGTCGTCTGGCCCGAGGGCTCCGGCTCCGGGAACGGCGCCTCGGCCTCCACCGGCACGTCAGCCTCGCCCTCGCCCACCCGGAGCTACCCGCTCTCCACGGCACCGCGGACCATACCCGCGGTCCGGGAGCACACCGCCGCCCGCGGCCCCGGCTGGAAACCGTCCGGGGACAGCGCGGTCGTCGCGGCCGACCCCGGACTCACCGACGAGGCGGAGCTGCTCGCCAAGGAGCTGAAGATCGCCTACCGGGGCGAGAAGGCCCCCCGGGCCGGCGACGTCGAGCTGGCCCTCGACACGTCGGGCGGCGGCGGCCCGGAGTCGTACACGCTGAAGACCGAGGGCGGCCGGGTCACGATCAGCGGCCCCGGCCAGGCGGGCGTCTTCTACGGGACCCGCACCCTCAAGCAGTCGCTGAAGACCGGCGGCACCGTGCCCGAGGGCGTCGTCAACGACACCCCCGACCGGCCGCAGCGGGGGCTCAACCTCGACATCGCGCGCAAGCACTACACCGCGGACTGGATCGAGGACCGGCTGCGCGAGATGGGCGACCTCAAGCTCAACCAGCTCGGCCTGCACTTCTCCGACGACCAGGCCTTCCGGATCGAGTCCGACTCGCACCCCGAGGTGGTGTCCCAGGAGCACCTCAGCAAGGCGGAGGTCCGCCGGATCCTGAAGCTCGCGCAGAGCCTGCACATCACGGTCGTCGGCGAGATCGACTCCCCGGGACACCTGGGCGCCGTCCTGCGCGCCCACCCCGACCTCCAGCTGCGCAACACCCAGGGGGTGGCGCGGCAGGGCGCCATCGACATCTCGAAGCCCGGCTCGGCGAAGATCGTCGACGACCTGCTGAACGAGTACGCCGGGCTGTTCCCGGGCGGCTGGTTCCACGTCGGCGCGGACGAGTACCAGGCGCTCACCGTCAGCAGCCCGTCGGCCTCCTATCCGCAGCTCGCCGCGGCGGCGCGCGAGAAGTACGGCGCCGGTGCCGGCGTCCAGGACCTGGCGGAGGGCTGGCTGAACGACCGCGCCGCGGTCGTGCGCAAGGCGGGCAAGATCCCCAAGGCCTGGAACGACGGCTTCTTCAGCGGCGGGACGGTCACCGCCCACCAGGGCATCGAGGTCGAGTACTGGACGGGCAAGGAGATCGGCGCCCGGCCGCCCCAGGACTACCTCGCCGAGGGCCGCGACGTGGTCAACCTGAACGACGAGTACCTCTACTACGTGCTCGGCGAGCCCAACGACTTCACCTACCCGACGGGCGAGCGGATCTACGAGCAGTGGACCCCGTTCGTGCTGCGCGGGACCGAGCCGGTGTCCGAGCGCTACTCGAAGCAGATCCTGGGCGGCCGCTTCGCGGTCTGGGGCGACTTCCCGAACGCCCAGACGCAGGCACAGGTCGCGGCGGGGATACGGATGCCGCTCAACGCCGTCTCCCAGAAGCTCTGGGACCCGCGCAAGCCCGGGCTGAGCTGGGCGCAGTTCGAGAAGCTCGCCGACGAGACCGGCTGAGCCGCACCCGCCGCGGTCCCCGTACCCGGTACCGCCCGTGCCGCGCGCCCTCCCCGGCGGGGAGGACGCGCGGCACACGGGTGCCCCCGTCCCGCCGGCCGCCGGGCGGTCCGCGCTTTCCCGGGGCCTCCGGCGGGAAGAATGAAGGCCTGGACCGCGGGGGGAGCAGGGCGTGGGGTACTGGGGCTGCTATCTGGTGGGCCGCAGCGGCGAGCCGCTGATCGGCCATCCCGCGCTGAGGGACGCGCGTGAGCTGCTGACGCTGAGGGAGTACCGCGCGGACGGGTGGCAGGTCTGGTCCCACCCCGCGGAGGCCTCGCTCGGCAGCATGGCCGCGCTCGCCCGTGCCGCGCGGGCACCGGTCCTCCTCGGCGTGGTCATGGACGGGACCTGCGTGGTCGTCGAGGCGGCGGCACCGCACAGCGGGTCCTGGTACGCCTGCCTCGGCAGGGCGCCGATGGCCGAGCACCTCGGCCCGGACGGCCCGACGCCGGAGGACCTCTTCCTGCCGCCGGAGGAGGCGGCGGCCCGGGCCGTCCGGTGGGCGGCCGAAACCGGCCGTGGGGTGCTGGAGGGGCCCCTGCTCGAACTGCTCCGGATCGAGCGGCCCGCGTGGTCCGGAGAGGAACTTTTCTTCGCTTTCCTGGACCGTCTGGGCATCGAGCGCCTGCCCGGCTGAGTCCCGCTGTGATCCCCCGTGTCGGAAGAGTGACGCTTTTCAGCCATCTGGCGCAGTACGCGGTAACGGGTAGCGGTGTGCTCCCCGGGACCGACGGACCGATGGGGGAGGCGTCGATGACGCTGCTGGAGCTGATCGCGCGTGCCGAGGAGAGAGATCTGGCCGTGAGCGCGATCGCCTGCCTGGACCGCTGTCTCCCGCAGCCGGAGGACGGCCGGGACCCGGAGCCGCTGCGTCCGCTCCGGACGGGACCCGCGGACGGCGCGGACTGGGCCGCCCGGCTCGACGCCGTGCACACGGCGCTGGAGGGGCCCGCAGCGGGCGACCCGACCGCCGCCCGTGTCCGTGCGCTGCTGGGCGCCGCGCCCCGTGACCCCGGCGCCGGGCCGCTGCGCGCCTGGGCGGACGCCTGCTCGCTCTTCGCGCTGGACGTGCACCGGAGGTACGACGTCCCGGCCGCCGGCGGCGGCCCGGAGCCCGCAGGGGACCCCCGGGCCGTTGGTGCGGCGGGCGCGGGACCGCTGCTCACCGGCGAACTGCTGCGGCAGGGCGAGATCCTGGAGGGCCTTGCCGGATCCGTCGGCGCGGAGGGCCGGGCCACCGGCCTGCGCCGGGCCCTGGACCTGTCGGCCGAGGGGCGGCGGGTGCTGCGCGCGGTGGTGTCCCGCCGTGCCCGCGGCGGTGGCCGGCCCGGCGGCGTACCGCAGAGGTGACGGCCATGAGGGCGAGGGGACGACGACCGGGGCCGCCACCCCCCACAGGAGAGGCCCCGGCCGTCTTCCACAGGGCCGCTGAGCGACCCCGTACCCCTCTCTGCGTCAGGGGTGCGTTTTCTGTCACACCCCATCGCGTCAGGAGACCGTTGCAGGTTGTACAAGTCATGGACGGGGCGCCGTCCCACCACGTAGCGTGCTGAGTCGCGCAGGGTGGCGCAGTAGCGGTGACCAGCTACGTTACGGATCAGCAGGGCGGGTTGAGGGAGTGCTGGGGGACGACGCGGAGTTGACCGCCGCGGTGCTCGCGGCACAGGACGGGGACGAGGACGCCTTCCGTACTGTGTACCGCGCTGTGCACCCACGGCTGCTGGGCTACATACGGACGCTGGTCGGTGAGCCGGACGCCGAGGACGTGGCGTCCGAGTCCTGGCTGCAGATAGCGCGTGACATCGGCCGGTTCAGCGGTGACGCCGACCGGTTCCGCGGCTGGGCGGCCCGGATAGCGCGCAACCGCTCGCTCGACCACCTGCGGATGCGGGGCAGGCGCCCGGCGATCGGCGGTGACGAGAGCGAGCTGGAGAGCGAGGCGGCCGCGTCCGACACGGCGGGGGAGGCCCTGGAGTCGCTGGCGACCGGACGCGCCATGTCCCTCATCGCACAGCTCCCGCAGGACCAGGCCGAGGCGGTCGTGCTCCGTGTGGTGATGGGCCTCGACGCGAAGAGCGCCGCGCAGACACTGGGCAAGCGCCCCGGCGCGGTGCGCACCGCCGCCCACCGCGGACTGAAGCGGCTGGCGGAGCTGCTGGGCGCCGATCCCGGCCCGGAGGACGGTCTTCCGGCGCCGGGCGCGGAGCTCGGCGCGGTCCCCCCGCAACGCCCCGGCCGGCAGGGCTCGGTGGCCCCCGCCGGTGTGACGCATTCGCGTCCGTCGACGCAGAAGGACATGTGATGGCCGACGAGCAGTACGAGTGGCTTGACGCGGAAGCGGCGGAGTCGTTGCTCCGCGGCGAGTGCGTCGAGCCGGTCGACGATCACGCGAGGACGGAGGCCAGGCGGCTGCGGGCCGCGCTGCTGGAGCTGCGCGCCCCGGCCGGCACCCGTGACGAACTGCCCGGCGAGGCCGCCGCCTCGGCGGCCTTCCGCGCGGTGTCCCGGACCCGGAAGCGGGCCGGTGAGCCCGCCGGACTCGCGGCACCGCAGCACACCGTGCGCATCGGTGCGGTGCCCGCGGCTCCGGTCGGGCGGCGCCCGCGCTGGACCCGCCCGGTGCGCTACGGCCTGGCCGTCTCGCTCGCCGGGTGCGCGCTCGGCGGGGTGGCGGTCGCCGGGGGCACGGGCCTGCTGCCCGTACCGTTCGGCGGCCACGGCTCGCCGGTTCCGGCCACGTCCGTCTCGGCGGACGCGTCCCCCGGGGACCAGGGCGCCGAGGTGCCCGACGCCGGCGCGCCCTCGCTGCTGCCCTCCTTCCCGCCGCGTCCGTCCGGCTCCGCCGACCCCTCGGCCACGCCGGACGCGGGACGGACCGAGGGCGACGGACGGACCGGGGAGGACGGCGGTGCGGCCACGGGCCGCGCCGACCAGGGCGGCCGGAGCGACGGCACCGACGGCACCCGGGACGGGACGGACGGACGGGAGACGCCCGGCCGCTCCCCGGCCGAGGTGTACAAGCAGTCCTTCAAGGCCTGCCGCGCCTACCGCGAGGACCGGCTCAGCCGCGAGGAGAAGGCCCAGCTCCTCCTGCTCGCCGGCGGCGAGGCCAACCTGGACCGGTTCTGCGACCGCCTGCTGGGGGCGGACACCCGTGGCGGTGGCGGTGGCGGTGGCGGTGGCGGTGGCGGTGACGACGGCGACGACGGTGACGCCGACGGCAACGACCAGGGCAAGGGCGAGGGCGGCGGGAAGGGCGAGGGGGCCCTCCCCTCGATCACCTTCCGCACGCCGTCCGCGAGCGCGCGGAGCGGTGCCCCGCAGGGCGGGCAGGCCTCGGGACCGACCGCCGTACCCTCGGCGAGCCCGTCGTCCAGCCTCTCGCCCGTAGCGCGCTGACCTGCATGAATGCGGGAGCTGTAACGTTCCTCGGCGGCACGGCGCAGTAATGAGTGCCGACTGGTCATCGGCCGCGCGACGAGCCGGGGGTTCCCCCCGTACCTTCGGCTCAGCGCACCTGGCGCGGGCGGGACACGTTCCCCCGGTCCCGTCCGCGCCCCCCTCCTCCCGGCCGCACCGCCGGCGGACGGACGACGACCCCGGCGCGCCGGACTCCCGGCCCGCTCGCCTTCCTCTTCCTCGCGCTCTCCCCTCCTCCCCGACGTGCGGAGGTACCGGGAGCGGACCCCCGTCCTGCCCGGTGGCCGGATCCTGCGCATGATGGGACCCATGCGGCCCGTCCGCGGGGCGGCGGCTGTGAGCAAGGTCCCAGCAGGGAGGACCCGCAGGCCCTCGCGCCGCCGCTAGAGTCCGTCGCGAGATTTGTTACCGCAAAGTAGCTTGAACGGGAGGCACAGCAGATGACGCGTGAGTCCGAGTCGGGACTGCCCATCGAGCCGGTGTACGGGCCGGAGGCGCTCGACGGCTGGCGGGCCGAGGACAAGCTGGGCGTCCCGGGCGCCTTTCCGTTCACGCGGGGTGTCTATCCCACGATGTACACGGGCCGGCCCTGGACGATGCGGCAGTACGCGGGCTTCGGCACCGCCACCGAGTCCAACGCCCGCTACAAGCAGCTGATCGCCAACGGCACCGCGGGCCTCTCCGTGGCCTTCGACCTGCCCACGCAGATGGGACACGACTCGGACGCGCCCATCGCCTCCGGGGAGGTCGGCAAGGTCGGTGTGGCGATCGACTCGATCGACGACATGCGCGTCCTCTTCGGCGGCATCCCGCTGGGCGAGGTCTCCACCTCGATGACCATCAACGCGCCGGCCGCGCTGCTGCTCCTGCTCTACCAACTCGTCGCCGAGGAGCAGGGCGTGCCGGCCGACCGGCTGACGGGCACGATCCAGAACGACGTGCTCAAGGAGTACATCGCCCGCGGCACGTACATCTTCCCGCCGAAGCCCTCGCTGCGGCTGATCGCCGACATCTTCAAGTACTGCCGGGCCGAGATCCCCAAGTGGAACACCATCTCGATCTCCGGCTACCACATGGCCGAGGCGGGGGCCTCGCCCGCGCAGGAGATCGCCTTCACCCTCGCGGACGGCATCGAGTACGTCCGCACCGCCGTGGCGGCGGGCATGGACGTGGACGACTTCGCGCCCCGGCTCTCCTTCTTCTTCGTCGCCCGGACGACGATCCTCGAAGAGGTCGCCAAGTTCCGTGCCGCGCGCCGGATCTGGGCGAAGGTGATGAAGGAGGAGTTCGGCGCGCAGAACCCCAAGTCCCTGATGCTGCGCTTCCACACCCAGACCGCCGGCGTCCAGCTCACCGCCCAGCAGCCCGAGGTCAACCTCGTACGGGTCGCCGTGCAGGGCCTGGGGGCCGTCCTCGGCGGGACCCAGTCGCTGCACACCAACTCCTTCGACGAGGCCATCGCCCTCCCCACCGACAAGTCGGCCCGCCTCGCGCTGCGCACCCAGCAGGTCCTGGCGTACGAGACGGACGTGACGGCGACGGTCGACCCCTTCGCCGGCTCGTACGTCGTCGAGCGGATGACCGACGACGTCGAGGCCGCCGCCCTGGAGCTGATGCTCAAGGTCGAGGACATGGGCGGCGCGGTCGACGCCATCGAACGCGGCTTCCAGAAGGGCGAGATCGAGCGCAGCGCGTACCGCATCGCCCAGGAGACGGACAGCGGCGAGCGCGTCGTCGTCGGCGTCAACCGGTTCCGCCTCGACGAGGAGGAGCCCTACGAGCCGCTCCGCGTCGACCCGTCGATCGAGGCGCAGCAGGCCGCCCGGCTGGCGAAGCTCCGCGCCGAACGCGACCAGGGTGCCGTGGACGCGGCGCTCGCGGAGCTCAGGAAGGCCGCCGCGGGGACGGACAACGTGCTCTACCCGATGAAGGACGCCCTCCGGGCGCGCGCCACCGTCGGCGAGGTCTGCGACGCGCTGCGGGAGATCTGGGGCGCGTACGTGCCGACCGACGCCTTCTGAGCCGGGGGCGCCGTCCCCGCACCCCCGGGGACGGCGGCCGCATTCCGGACCGCTCGACGGAGTGTCGTACCCGCGTGCGACACTCCGTTCATGCTGGGTGTCACCGATCTTCCGACCTATCTCGCCGGCCTGGCGCTGATCATTCTGCTGCCCGGCCCGAATTCGCTGTACGTGCTGTCCGTCGCCGCCAGGCGCGGGGTGCGCACCGGATACGTGGCCGCCGCCGGGGTGTGGACCGGGGACACGGTCCTGATGACGCTGTCCGCCGTGGGCGCCGCCTCCCTGCTCCAGACGACGCCGCTGCTGTTCGCCGTCGTCAAGTACGCGGGCGCGGGATATCTCACGTGGATGGCGATCGGCATGATGCGGAGCGCCGTGTCCATGTGGCGCGAGCGCCACCGGCGGGCCGCCGAGCTGACGGAGGAGACCGCCGCGCCTGCGGGGGTGGAGCACCCCTACCGCCGGGCCTTCGTGGTCAGCCTGTTCAACCCGAAGCAGATCCTCTTCCTGATCTCGTTCTTCGTGCAGTTCGTCGATCCCGGCTACGCCTACCCCGGGCTCTCCTTCCTGCTGCTGGGCACGCTGCTCCAGATCGGCAGCTTCCTCTACCTCTCGGCCCTCATATTCGGCGGCACCCGCCTGGCCACCGCCTTCCGCCGCCGCAAGCGGCTGTCGGCCGGGGCGACCACGGCGGCCGGCGTGCTGTTCCTCGGGTTCGCGGCGAAGCTGTCGCTCAGCGGGGTCTGACCGGGCCGACGGGCCCGCGTCCCGCCGGACTTCGCGGATCCTGACCCGACGCCCGACGCCCGACGCCCGACGCCCGACGCCCGACGCCCGACGCCCGACGCCCGACGCCCGAGCCCGGCGGTTCCGTGCGCTCCGGGTGCTCGTCCTGTTCCGCGGCGCGTCCCTGGGCGTGTTCCGCGCGCTCCGTGGGTCGCCGGGACGGACGGGGGGCCGTCCGTCCCGGCCGGGGACACCCCGAGGACGCCCAGAGTTCACCGTTCGTCGGGCCGGACGACACCCGCCCCTCCTCCCGGCTCACTAGCGTGTGCGGACCAAGATCGAAGGCGAGGGTCCGCGTGCCGAAACTGTCCGTTGTCGTCCCGTTCCACAATGTCGGCGCCTTCGCCGACACGACGCTGGGCAGTCTTGCCCGCAACGCGGGCCCGGACATCGAGTTCCTGCTGGTCGACGACTGCTCCACGGACGACACGCCGGCCGTGGTCGACCGCTGGGCGGACAGGATCCCGCACGCCGAGGTCATCCGGCACGAGAAGAACGTCGGTATCGCGGAGGCCCGCAACAGCGGCATCGACGCCGCCCGCGGCGACTTCGTCACCTTCCTGGACGGCGACGACTGGTACGCCCCCGGACACCTGGGCCGGCTGCTGCACGCCGCGGCCCGGCTGGACTGCGACTTCGCCCGCACGGACCACGTCCAGGCCACCGGGACCAGCCGGGTGGTGCGGCGCGCCCCGGCCCGCCTCCGCGACACGGTCCTGGACCCGCGCGAGGGGATCGCGGCGCCCGAGTGGGAGACGATGGTCGACTACCCCTTCGTCTGGGCCGGCGTCTACCACCGGCGGCTCTTCGAGGACGGCGGCCACCGGTTCACCGCCCGGCTGCGCACCGCCGAGGACCGGCTGTGGATCTGGCAGCTGCACCTGCGGGCCCGCAGCTACGCCGCACTGAACCTCTACGGGATCTTCTACCGCCGCGGTGTCACCACCTCCCTGACCCAGATCAAGGACTCCCGCCAGCTGGACTTCTTCCCCGCCTACGACACCCTCCTCGACGAGATCCGCGAGGACCGGGACGCGGAGCTGCTGCTCCCCAAGGCCGTCCGCACCTACTGCGCGATGATCGCCTTCCACAACGAGAAGGCCGACGCCTACGAGCCCGCGACCTTCCGGCGCCTGCGCCAGGAGTCGGCGGCCGCGCTGCACCGCATGCCGCAGCAGGTGCTCGACCACACCCTGACGATGATGGACACCAGGCGCAGCACCCTGCTCCACCGCCTGCGTGACAAGCAGAAGGCCGCCTGACCCATGCCCACGCGCACCCAGATCTTCCAGGTCTCGACCCTCTACGGGGCGGCCACGCTCGCGGCCGCGCTGGACGCCGGCCTGTTCGGACCCGGACAGGACAGCCACCGCGTCCTGCTCGTCTCGAACAACGCGGCGGTCCCCGAGACCGCCCTCCGGCTGGAGGAGATGCGCGGCTACGGCGGCATCGCCGCCCGCTTCGACTCCGTCGTCGACTGGAACGACGCCATCAGCCCGCACCACCCGAGCGGCTGGGGCCCGCGCGCCGAGGAGACCGAGCTCTGGCAGCGCGCCTTCCGGCTCGCCTGGGACATCGACCCGGACGGTCCCGTCGACCTCGCCGTCGAGTCCATCCAGGTCAACCCGGCCCGCGCACTCGCCGCGATCTTCTCCGAGAGCGCCGTGCACGTCTACGCCGACGGCCTGATGAGCTACGGCCCCACCCGCAACAAGGTGCCCCGGTCGATCGCCTGCCGGGTCCAGCGGGTGCTCCACCTCGACCTCGTACCGGGACTGCGCCCGCTGCTGCTCGCCGAGTCCGGGGTCGAGCCGGAACTCGTGCCGGACGACGCCTTCCGCACGGTGCTCGGCGAGATCGCCGGGGCGGCGGACGGCGACCGGCGTCTCGCGGAGGCCGAGGCCGCCGCGCCCACCGCCGTGCTCCTGGGCCAGTACCTCGCGGCCCTGAACATCCTCACGGCCGAGGAGGAGGAGGACCTCCACCTGCGCATGCTGCGCGGCGCCGCGCGGGCGGGCCACACCTCCGTCCTCTTCAAGCCCCACCCCACCGCGCCGGCCCGCTACTCCAGGGCGCTGGACGACGCGGCCGCCGGCCTCGGGGTGCGGCTGACCACGCTGGACGGCCCGCTGCTCGCCGAGACCCTGTACGAACGCTGCGCGCCCACGCTCGTCGTCGGCTGCTTCTCGACCGCGATGTTCACCGCCGCCGTGTACTACGGCATCCCCGTCGCCCGGGTCGGCACCCGCCTCGTCCTGGACCGCATCACCCCGTACGAGAACAGCAACCGCGTCCCGCTGACCGTCGTCGACCACCTGGTCCCCGATCTGGACGAGCTGACCGGCGGATCCGTGCCGCCGCTGCCCGCCGAGGCGCCCGCGACCCTCGCGCCGCTGGTCCGCACGGTCGGCTACTGCATGCAGTCCGGGCTCCACCCCGCCCTGCGCGCCGAGGCCGAGTCCTGGCTGCGGGACCACCTCGACAGCGGCACCCAGCACTACTTCAAGCGGCGCCGCCTGCAGAAGCTCACCCTCCCCGGCGGCGGCCCGCGAGGAGCGGCGATCCGGCTGCGCCGCACCGTGCGGCGCACCCGCAGCAGCCTGGGCCTCTGACCCCGGCCGGGGCCGCGCGCCCCGGCCGGCCACCGATGACACAGAACGGCGGAACGAGCATGGGCCAGACCTTCACGGGGCTGCTCAAGGCAGCGCGGGCGAGAACCGGGCAGGGCGGCGCCGCGCGGCCCGCACCCACCGAAGCCCTGCGGCTGTGCGGCGACTACCTCGCGGGCCTCGCCGCGGACGGGCCGCCGGGCGACGGGCAGACCCGGCTCGTCGCCGCCGTCGGCGGCCTCACCACGGCCTGCGGCACCGGAGGGGACGCCTTCTTCGACGCCCTGCTCCGCACCGGCCGGCGCGCCCTGGAGGCCGGCGGCGAGACGGAGACCCGCCTGGCCCTGGGCATCGCCGCCGAGGCCGTCGGCCTCCGGTCCGGCTCCAAGGGCGCCTGGCGCCTGCGCGCGGAGGCGCTGGACGCGCTGGGACACCGGGACGAGGCGGTACGGGCGTACGAGAGGCACCTGGCACTCCAGCGGAACCCGGCCGCGGCCGAGGACGTCCGGCGCCGGATCACCACCCTGGAAGACCTCCGCGCCTGTCTGGACGAGGCCGCCGCACTGCTGCCCGGCGAGGACGCCGCGGCCCTGCGCGCCCTGCACGACGCGCCCGCCGGCCAGGCCCGCACCGGCTTCGCCGACGCGGTACGGCGGCGGACCGCGGCCGGCGGCGGCCTGACCGACCCCGCCGCCCGCCGGCTCGCCGCCCTGTACGCCTCCCACCGGCGGCTGCTGGACCGGGACCGGATGGCCGACCCGCTGCTCGGCGGCGTGCGGCCGGCCGGGGTCACCGCCCTGCGCCGTATGATCGCCGGCCGCTCCGTCTGCCTGGTGGCCGGCGCCGCCCGGATCGCCGAGGAGGAGCGCACCCCGGGAAGCCCGCTCGGCAGGCTGGTCGACGGATACGACCTGGTGGTCCGCTGCGACACCCTCCCGGACGGCACCCCGCGCACCGACGTGCACGCCCTCACGCTGCGCGGGGACACCCCGTGGACCGGCCCGGTCTGGGACCGGCGGGCGGGCACCCGGCTGGTCCTCGGCGGCACGCTGCCGCAGTGGCGCCGGTCGCTGCGCGCCCGCCTGGTCGCCGGCGCGCAGGACCACCTCGGCGACGCCACCCTGCGGCACCCCCTGGACGACCCGGCGCTGCTCGGCGAGGACGACTGGGGCCCGCGGACCGGAACCGCGTTCACCGTGCTCCGGCTCCTGGACTTCCTGGACGCCGCCGACCGCCTGGACCTCATCGGCTTCCAGCTGCCCGGACAGCTGCTGCCGCGTGAACGCGCCTGGGTCGCCGCCCACGCGACCCGCACGGACGAGACCGAGATGAGGACCGCGCTCCGATGAACAGCCCCGCCGAGCCCGCCGACGGCAGACGCACCGGGCCCGCCCGCACCGCCCGCCCGGACAGCCCCGACGCCGACGACCGCAGCGCCGTCACCGGCAAGCGGCGGATCGCCTTCGCCGTCCACACCGACGAGGACCGGATGCCCGGTCTCCTGGTGCTGCTGCGCAGCCTCGCCCTCACGAATCCGGCCGTCTGCGAGGACTTCCTCGTCCTGCACCCCGGACTGCCCGACTCCGCGTTCGACGCCGCCCGCCGGCTGCACCCGCGCCTCGTGCCGCGCACCGCGGGGAGCCGCCTCGACGTCTTCCGGGTGACCGGCTACGACACCGTCGTCGCCCTGGACCCCGGCATGGTCGTCCTCGGCTCCCTCCAGCCGCTCCTCGCCCTGCGCACCGGAGTGGCCGCCGTGCCGCAGTCCGGCCCCGGCGGGGGACGGGCGGTGCGCGACGACGGACTGCTGGTGATCCAGTACCAGGACGTGACGGACGCCCTGCTGACCGACCTGGCGCAGGGCGGCGAGGGCGCGGTGGACCGCGCGCTGTCGGGGACCGGACTCCTCGAACCCCTCGGCTCCCGCTACGACCTCCCCGCGGGACGGGTCTACGACGACACCCCCGTACCGGCGAGCACCGTCGTCCTGCACTTCGGCGAGGACCGGGCCGGCACCCCCGCGCGCGAGGCGCGGGAACGCTACGCGCCGGACGGGGCGGAGTTCCGCGCCGCCTACTGCGCCCTGCCGGGTGCGAAGCACCCCGAGCTGCTCCTGCACTGCGCCCTGCCGTTCCCCGACGGGGAGCGCGCACCGGTCGACCTGGTCCGCCAGGTCGCCGAGGTGCACCGGCAGCAGGGCCGCCACGACGAGGCCGTCGCCCTGCTGACCGCCGCCGTCGCGGACCGGCCCGACCTGCCGCGCTGCCACGAGACCCTGGGCATCAGCCTGATGGCCCTGTCCCGCTACGAGGAGGCCGAGGCCCACCTCCTGCTGGCCACCGTGTCACCGGACTTCGCCGCCCGCGCCTACGGCCAGCTCGCCCGGCTCGCCTGGCTGCTGGGCCGCACCGAGGACGCGCACGCGTACGCCCGCGAGGGCCTGGACGCCGACCCCGCCGACGCCAACTGCCACGCCTGGCACACCCGCACCCGGCCGGCTCCGGCCGCCGGTCCGGCCCCGGGGCCCGCGGGCGAACAGCTCGCCCACGTCGCCCTGTTCGCCGACGGCGAGGAGAACGCGGGCGACAAGGTGCTCCCGGAGGCCGTGCGGATGTGCTTCGGTCCGGACACCGGCCCCGCCCGCTGGCACGAGCGGTCCGTACACCGGCTCGTCGACGAGGCCGGCCTGGAGGAACTGAACGCCCGGCGCGGCATCGTCGTCGGCGGCGGCGGACTCTTCCTCCCGGACACCGCCCCCAACGGCCACAGCGGCTGGCAGTGGAACATCCCCGACGCGGTCCTGGCCCGCGTCACCGCACCGCTCGCCGTGTTCGCGGTCGGCTACAACGTCTTCGACGGCCAGCGCTACCGCCGGGAACGCTTCGCGGAGAGCCTGCGCGCCCTGGTCGAGAAGTCGGCCTTCTTCGGGCTGCGCAACCAGGGATCCGTGGAGCGGGTCAGGGAACTGCTGCCCGAGGAGCTGCGGGACCGGGTCCGCTACCAGCCCTGCCCCACCACCGTGGCCCGCCACCTCGACCCCGGGGCGTACGACACCGAGGACCGGGACGACACCGTCCTCCTCAACTGCGCCTACGACCGGGCCGGTCTGCGCTTCGGCCACGACTACGGCCACTTCCTGGCCGAGACGGCGGCCGCCGTGCGCGCCCTCGGCGAGCGTGCCGAGGTCCGCTACGCGGCCCACATGCCGGCCGACGAGAGGTTCGTCCACGACCTGCGCCGGGAGCACGGCACGTCCCTCCCCGTCGAACCGCTGTACCTCCACACCAACGACCGCATCCGGGAGATCTACCGGCGCACCCGGCTGGTCATCGGCATGCGCGGACACGCGGGGATGATCCCCTTCGGCTGCGGCACACCCGTCGTCAGCCTCGTCTCGCACCCCAAGCTCGCCTACTTCCTCTCCGACATCGACCGCCCCGAGTGGGGCGTCTCCGTCCACGACCGCTCGCTGGGCGCACGCCTCACCGAGCGGGCGGCGGCCGTCCTGGACGACCACCGGGCGGCCGTGGCCGACGTGCGCGGGCGGCAGGAGCACCTCTGGTCGGTCACCCGCGCCAACCTGGCCGAGCTCCACAGCCTCTTCGGGACGCCGGACCCGTTCGAGGGGCGCCCCGCACCGCACGTCCCCGGCCCCCGGAACGCCGAGCCGGCACAGGGCCTTCACCTGCCCGACACCCGGACGAAGTGACTGTTCACCCGGCCGGAGTTCACCCGGGGCCCACGCGTTCATAGCCTTCGATGACCATGCCTTCCTCTGCCTCCCCGGCCGGCCCGGCCCTCCCCGCACCGTCCGGACAGCCCGCCCCCGGACCCCGCCCGCACCGCGAACACCGGTACGACATCGATCTGATCCGGCTGCTCTGCTCCGTCGGCGTGATCCTCTGCCACACCGGCTCCGCGTTCGTGAACACCGCGGGCCGCGAGGCCGGCAACGGCCCCGGCACCTACTGGGCGGGCCTGGTGGCCGACTCGGCGGGCCGCTTCGCCGTACCGCTGTTCTTCGCGATCGCCGGATGGGTCGTGCTCGTCGGCGCCCCGGTCCGGGACGGCCGGCAGCTGTGGCGGCGGATCGTCCGGATCCTGGTGCCGCTGGCCGTGTGGACGGTCCTCTACATCGCCTGGGGCCGGCTGCGCGGCACCAACGACGCCCCGGCCGGTGAGCTGGCGCTCGACGCCCTGTTCGGCTCGGTGCGCCCCGCCTACCACCTCTGGTACCTGTACGCCTACATCCCCGTGATCCTGCTCCTGGCCTTCGCCGCCCTGGTGAGGTCGGGCAGCCGGCCCTGGGGCCTCGGCGCCGCCCTCCTGGTGCTGGGGGCCGCCCCGACGCTGTCCGGCGACCTGGCCGCGGTCACCGGCCTCGACCTGCCGCGCTTCGGCTGGGGCTTCGGCCCCTACCAGCTGATCTACGCCGTCCTCGGCGCCCTGGTCCTCGCGCTGCCCGCCCGCGCGTCCGGCCGGCCCAGCCCGTGGTGGCTGCTCCCGGCCGGGGCGTCGCTGGCCGCGATCGTGGCGTACCAGCACGGGGTGCACTACGCGATCCCGTACGCGAGCGTCCTGGTCGCCCTGTTCAGCGGCGGTGTCCTGCTCGCGCTGCACCGGGTGCGGGTCCCGGACCGGCTGCGTCCCGCCCTGACCCGGCTGGCGGGCGCCTCGTTCGGGGCGTACATGGTGCACGTGCTGGTGCTGGGCGTGCTCACCGACGCGCTGGTGGACACCGACCTCGCCCTGCCCGTGGCGGCGGCCCTGGCGCTGGCCGTCACCGCCGCCACGACGGCCCTCTCCTTCGGCGCGGCCCTGCTGTGGACCCGGCTGGGCCTGACGCGGCTGCTGGGCTGACCCCCGCGGCCGGCGCCGGTCAGCGGCTGCCGAGGGCGCGGGCGCGCCGCGCCAGCCGGCGCAGCACCGCGTTCCGGCGGACGAAGGCGAGGCGCGCGGGCACCACACCGGGCAGGGCCAGCGAGCCGAGGCGCCGGCGCTTGAAGTACCGCCAGGTCCGGGCGTTCAGCCGGGTGGCGAGGTAGCGCTCGGCCGCCGGGCGCAGATCGGGCCGGACCCGGGGCCGCATGGCGAAGGCGACCGCCGGCAGCAGACCGCCGAGCGCCTCCGCCACCACGTCCCCGGTCAGCGGGGGACGGTCCGTCACCGCGGCCGGGGGACCGTCCAGGTCGGGCAGCAGTGCGTCGACGACCGTGGCGGCGATCCGCGCCGGGTTCTCGTACGGGGCGAGCCGCTCCAGCAGCGTCCCGGTCCCGGTCCTGGCCACCGGCAGCCCGTGGAGCACCGCCGCGGAGAGCAGCGCCGTCGAGGCGCGGCCGACGACGAGCGCGGGGCGCAGCCGCTCGACGAGGACCTCGGCCGGGACGGGGACGCCGGGCGGGCCGGAGTCCGCCACCGCCAGCCCGACGCCCAGGCGCGCGGCCTCCGCCCGGAGCGCGGGCAGCGCGTGCGCGGACCCCCCGGGGCGGGGCCGCACGACCAGCCGGGTGTGACCGAGGGCGGCGGCCCCCCGGACCATCCGCAGAGAGAGCACCGCCTCCTCGGCCCCGGTCAGCGGACCCGCGCCGGGAAGCAGCAGGAGCGCACCGCCCCCGGGCCCGGACTCCGGTGCGGCGTCGGCCAGTTCACCGAAGACCTTGAGCAGGGCGGCGGCCGGCAGCGGCCGGGACGGCACACCGAACTCGCCCAGCAGCAGGGGCTCCAGGCCCGGCAGGAGATCCGGGTGGAGCAACCGCCGCACCCGGGTGCCGATCAGCGGCGGGAGCTTCCCCCCGGTCGGGCCGTAACCGGCGATGCCGTCGGTGTACACCGTCACCGGGCCGCCGGTGAAGATCTGGGCGACCGCGAGGGCGGGGCCGGAGTGCGGGGACTCCAGGACCAGTTCGACCTCCTGCTCGCCGAGGTCCCACAGGCGCCGCAGATGGCGCTCCCACAGCGGCACGTCGTCCGCCCGGGGCGTCCAGGCGCCCGGGTGCAGGGGGCGGACGGCGTCGTTCCACGAGCGCACCTCGTCGAAGCGGGCGCTCAGCCGGCCGAAGCCGGGCACCGCCTCGGCCGGGGCGGCGGCCTCGGGGGCGTCGCCGGTGTCGGCGAGCAGCAGGATGCGGCGCCCCGCGGCCTCGAAGCAGCCGGAGTCGAGCGCCGCGGCGAGCACGGCCGTGCCGCGGACGCCCGAGGCGGCGAAGATCTGGACGGTCACGCGGCGGTCGCTCCCTCGGTGGCGGCGGCCCGGCGGCGCAGCCTGCGCAGCACGGTCGCCCGTTCGGTGTCCATGGAGTCCAGGACGTCGTCGAGCACGCGGCGGGGCATGCGCCCGAGCGCGTCCGCGGCGAGCGTTCTCAGCGCCCGGGCCACCGGCGGTTCGAATTTCCCGACGGAACTCACGTGATGGGAAATGACGGCGCAGTAGGTCCGCACCGCTTTCGGCATCAGCGCCTCCGCGTCACGGTCCGCCGCGGTGTCGGACAGCACCTGGTCGTAGGCCCGGACGAAATCCAGCTGGCGTTCGTCGCCGATCCGGGTGAGGGACGAAGCGACGCCCCGCCGGTAGAAATGGCCGAGCGTTCCCAGGACCGCGAAGGATTCCGCCTCGCGGTGCAGCCGCCAGATCCACGGCCGGTCCTCGGCGGTGCGCAGCCCGTCCGTGAAATGCAGCAGCCCCCGGTCCAGCAGGTCGCGGTGGTACAGCCCCGCCCAGGCGAACGCGTAGTCCACCGAGGTGGTCCGGTCGGCCGGCAGGATCGCGTCCCGCGGATCGCCCACCACCCCGCGCAGACCGTGCGGGACCCGGCGCACCGTGCGGGACGTACCCGTGACCTGCACATGGTCCGTGCGCACGAACGCGCAGCCCAGCGCCTCGGTCCGGTCGAGCAGCCGGGCGTAGTGCCCCGGGGCCAGCCAGTCGTCGCCGTCCAGGAAGGCGATGTACTCGCCCCGGGCCGCGTCCAGACCGGTGTTGCGGGCCGCGGCCAGACCGGCGTTCCGCTCGTGCCGCAGGACGGTCACCCCCGGGACGCCGTCCTGGGCGCGGCGCAGGAGACCGGCCGTCCCGTCGGTCGAACAGTCGTCGACGAGGAGGAACTCGAAGTCCTCACGGGCGTTGGCCCGCAGGCTTCTGAGGGTGTCGGGAGCGTATGCCTGAACGTTGTAGAACGGCACGATGACGGAGAGCTTGACCACCCGCGTCACCTTAGGGGCGGCCCCGGCATTCGCCCTGACTCCCGTCCGTACGGAAAGTGAACGGCGCGCGGCAGAAAAGTGAACCGGTCCGCATACGCGTCCGCAATTCCTTTCCGGGGCGCGGAATCCCCAAGCGTCGACCGGCTGTTAACCATCTGTTGCCGCCGCGTTGGGCCGCGGATCGAAATGGCTTCCTAGCTTTTACGACGTGCCTCCTCGTACCGAACACGCGGCCTCTTCGGCCGTCACCCCAGCAGCCGGCCGCGCGGCGCTCCGCATAGCCGTGCTCGCCGACTCCGACACCCGCTGGAAGTGGGGCGCGCTCACCGCGCGCCGCCTCTCCGGGACCACGGAGTCCGGCGCGGCGGAGCGACCCGTCGAGATCAGCGGGCTGCTGCTGCGCGGGCGGGCCACCCCGACCCCCCGCCAGCTCGCCGAGGTCGGCGAGGTCGGGATCGACGCGGCACGGGTCCGCGAGGTGACGGCCGTCGAGTTCCTGCACACGGTGCGGGACGAGGAGTACGACGTCGTCGTCCTCGCCCTCGTCGGCGGCGCCGTCCAGGCGATGCTGCACGGGCTGGCCGCACTGGAGCTGCCCCGCAGGCCCGTCGTCGTCACCGGCTACGTCGGGGTCGTCTACGAGAAGCTCGCCGACGGACTCCTCCTGCGCCACGGCGCGGACGTCGTCCTCGCCAACTCACGCCACGACGCCGCGCGCTTCCGCGCCGTGTACGAAGGCGTCGGCGCCGACGCGTCATCCGTCACCGAGGCGGCGCTGCCCTTCCTCGGCGGGGAACCGCACCGCCCGCAGGAGGGCCGCGACACCGTCGTGTTCGCCGCCCAGCCCTCCGTCCCGGCGTCCCGCGCCGACCGCGTGTACCTGCTGCGCCGGCTCGTCGAGCACGCCCGGCTGCACCCCGGACGCGAGGTGCTGCTGAAGCTGCGCTCCAAGCCGGGCGAGCACACCACGCACATCGAGGAGCTTCCCTACCAGCGGCTCGCGGAGCGCCTCCCCGGCGGTCTGCCGCCCAACTTCCGCCTCGTGTACGGCCACATGGGCGAGGTCCTGGACCGCACCGACCTGCTGGTCACGGTGTCCTCGACCGCCGCGCTGGAGTCGCTGCACCGGCGGATCCCGACCGCGGTCCTCTCCGACCTGGGCGTCCGCGAGACCCTCGGCAACCACCACTTCATCGGATCGGGCCTGATCACGTCCTGGGACCACCTCGACGGCGGCATCCGCCCCGAGCCCGACGAGGAGTGGCTCGCCGGCCAGGGCGTCGCCGCCGACGGCACGTACGCGACGGCCTACGACACCGCCCGCGCCCGGGTCGGGGAGCTGCTCTCCGCCGGGCCGCTTCCCCGCCTCGCCCCCTACTACACCCCGGCCACCGCGCCCGGGTACCTGCCCGGCATCCTCGCCCGCCACCACCTGGGCCCCGACGGCCACCCGCTGCCGGGCGCCGTCACGCCCAGGGAGACGGGCCGGGTCCGGGGCGCCGTCCGCGAGACCGTACGCAACGCGGCGCGCGGCGCCTACCGCCACGGCGTCCAGCGGGTCGCCCCCGTGATCCGGCGGATGGGCGAGCTGTGACCACCGATCCAGGAGCCTCCATGACCCCGACCCCCACCGTGCTCGCCGTGATCCCCGCCCGCGGCGGATCCAAGGGCGTGCCCGCGAAGAACCTCGCCCGGATCGGCGGCATACCGCTCGTCGCCCGCGCCGTCCGCGCCTGCCTCGCCTCGCCCGAGGTCACCGACGTCGTCGTCACCACCGACGACCCGGACATCGCGGCGGCGGCCCGGGCGGCCGCGGAGGCGCTGGGGGAGGACGCCCGGCTGCGCTGCGTCCAGCGCCCCGCCGCCCTCGCCGGTGACACGGCGACCAGCGAGGACGCCGTGCTGCACGCCCTGCACGCCTACGAGGCGACGACGCACGGCCGCAAGGCCGACGTGGTGCTCCTGGTCCAGTGCACGAGCCCCTTCCTCACCCGCGCGGACATCGACGGCGTCGCCACCGCGGTCGCCCGCGACGGCGCCGACACCGCCGTCACCGTGGCCCCCTTCCACGGCTTCGTGTGGCGCGACGGCAGCGCCGTCGAGGACGACACCTACGGCGTCAACCACGACAAGGCCGTACGCCCCCGCCGCCAGGACCGGCCCCAGGACTACCTGGAGACCGGCGCCGCCTACGCCATGGACGTCGAGGGGTTCCGCACCCACCGGCACCGCTTCTTCGGCCACACGGCGCTCGTACGGACCGACCCCGCCCGGGTCCTGGAGATCGACGACCCGCACGACCTGGCCCGCGCCCGCGCCCTCGCGCCGCTCCTGGACCCCTCGCCGTTCCCCACCCGCGCGGACGTCGACGCCGTCGTCCTCGACTTCGACGGCACCCAGACCGACGACCGCGTCCTCATCGACTCCGACGGACGCGAGATCGTCGCCGTGCACCGGGGCGACGGCCTCGGGGTCGCCGCCCTGCGCCGGGCCGGCCTGCCGGTCCTGATCCTCTCCACGGAACAGAACCCGGTCGTCGCCGCCCGCGCCCGCAAACTCCAGGTCCCCGTCCTGCACGGCATCGACCGCAAGGACCTGGCGCTCAAGCAGTGGTGCGAGGAGCAGTCCATCGCCCCCGACCGCGTGCTCTACGTCGGCAACGACGTCAACGACCTGGCCTGCTTCGGCCTGGCGGGCTGGCCCGTCGCCGTGGCGAACGCCCACGACTCGGTACGCGCCGCCGCGCGCGCCGTGACCACCAACCCCGGCGGCTCCGGGGCCATCCGCGAGATCGCGGCCTGGCTCCTCGGCCCCGCCCTCTCCACCGAAGTCCCCGAGACCCCCGGCAAGTAAGGAAGCACCACGATGAACAGCACCTCCCGCCTGCGCACCTTCGGCACCCGCACCGCCGGCCCCGGCCACTCCGTGTACGTCACCGGAGAGATCGGCATCAACCACAACGGCGACCTCGACAACGCCCTCGCGCTGATCGACGTGGCCGCCGAAGCCGGCTGCGACGCCGTGAAGTTCCAGAAGCGCACCCCGGAGATCTGCACCCCGCGCGACCAGTGGGACATCGAGCGCGACACCCCCTGGGGCCGGATGACGTACATCGACTACCGCCACCGCGTCGAGTTCGGCGAGGCCGAGTACACCACCATCGCCGAGCACTGCGCGAAGCGCGGCATCGACTGGTTCGCCTCCCCGTGGGACACCGAGGCCGTCGCCTTCCTGGAGAAGTTCGACGTCCCCGCGCACAAGGTCGCCTCCGCCTCCCTCACGGACGACGAGCTGCTCCGCGCGCTGCGCGCCACCGGCCGCACCGTCATCCTGTCCACCGGCATGTCGACGCCGAAGCAGATCCGCCACGCGGTCGAGGTCCTCGGCAGCGACAACATCCTGCTCTGCCACGCCACCTCGACGTACCCGGCGAAGGCCGAGGAGCTCAACCTGCGGGTCATCAACACCCTGCAGCAGGAGTACCCGAACGTCCCGATCGGCTACAGCGGCCACGAGACGGGCCTGCAGACGACCCTCGCCGCCGTCGCGCTGGGCGCCACCTTCGTCGAGCGCCACATCACCCTGGACCGCGCCATGTGGGGCTCCGACCAGGCCGCCTCCGTCGAGCCGCAGGGCCTCACCCGCCTGGTCCGCGACATCCGCACCATCGAGGCGTCCCTCGGTGACGGCGTCAAGAAGGTCTACGAGTCCGAGCTCGGCCCGATGAAGAAGCTGCGCCGCGTCACGGGCGTCGTCGCCGAGGGCGAGAACGCGCCGGCCGCCGAGCCGGTCGCGGTCTGACGGGCCGACCGGTGAACCTCGCCTTCGTCGAGAGCCCGGTCCAGCTCCTGAACGTCCTGGAGTGGACCCACACCCGGGGAGGAACCGACACCACGATCGTCGTCCTCCCCCCGGTCGACCCGATGTCGCGCGGACAGCTGCGCAGGATGGCGGAGCTGGCCCGCGACGAGGGCATCACCGTCCGCTGGCAGGAGGCGCGCGGGGAGACCGGCGCGCCTCTCAAGGCCCTGCGCGCGCTGACCGGCCTGATCCGCAAGGCCGACCGCATCGTCATCGGGGACCCGTTCTCCCGGTACGTGCAACTGCTCCTCAGCCTGGTCCGCACCCGCCGGATCACGGTCGTCGACGACGGCACGGCCACCATGGAGTTCGTCGCCCAACTGGCGCGCGGCGAACGCCTGGTGCGCTGGCACCGCCGGGGCGGCGGGGGCCCGCGCGAGCTGCTCCTCGCCCCGGTGACCTCCGCGGCCCGCCGCAGCTTCACCCCGTCGGCGTCCCGCACGGTCGAGGTGTTCACCGCCATGCCGGTGGAGGCCCCGGAGGGCATCGAGGTCACGGCGAACACCTTCGCCTGGACCCGGGAACGCTTCGGTCCGCCCCTCCTCACCAAGGGCGCCGACCTGGTCGGCACCTCCCTGGTGGAGACCGGGGTGATCGACGCCGTCCCGTACCAGGAAGCGGTCACCGCGCTGGCCCGGACCCACGGCGCCACGCGCTACTTCGCCCACCGCCGCGAGTCGGTGGACAAGCTCCACGCCCTGGAATCCGCCACCGGCCTGGAGATCGTCCGCCCCGACCTGCCCCTGGAGCTCATCGCCCGCCGCGGCCCCATCGGTCACACGGTCCTGAGCTTCCCGTCCACCGTGGTCCACACGCTGCCCCTGGCCCTGGTGGGCACGGGAGTCAAGGTCGCGGTGTGCGACATAGCGCCGGAATGGCTCCGCGACACGGCGTCCCCGCGCGCCCAGGGCTTCCTGAGCGGCGTCACCGAGACGGCCAAGGACGTGCAGCGGCTGGCGCCGTGGCGCGTCACGGCGGTGGCGGCGACAGAGGGCTGAGGGAGATCCGGCCGCGCCGCGTCCCGCCGTCCGAAGCCCGGCAGCCGGGCTTCGAGCGCCAGGACCGGCCTGTTCCGCCTTCGGGGACATGAGGACATGAGGGCGGGTGCGGGCCCGGTGGCCGCACACCGGGGTCCGAGCGCCGCCTCCCGGCCGGGTGTGCGGAGCCCCCGGCCGCCCCGAGGCGCTCCGCGACGGCCGCCGCCGCTCCTGCGCCGTCCGGCCGGGACCACGACCGTCCCCGGCCGAGCCACCGCCGAGCGCCGCGCGACGGCGTGCGCGGGCACCCTCCGGGAGCTGCTCGGGCCGGCCTGACCGCCGGGGGCCGACCGCGAGCGTGCGGGTGCGCGCCCGACGGCGCCGTCCGCGCCGGACGTACGCGGATCCCGGGCACTTGAGTCTCCGGTGGCTGGAAGGTCCAGAATCCCGCCCATGGAGGACGAACGCCCCGGCCTGCTCACCATCGGCCTGCTCGCACACCGCACCGGACTTCCGGTGCGCACCCTGCGCTTCTGGTCGGACGAGGGAGCGGTGCCGCCCGTGGCACGCTCCGCCGCCGGATACCGCCTGTACGACGCCGGGTCCGTGGCCCGCGTGGAACTGGTCCGCACCCTGCGGGAGCTGGGTCTCGGGCTGGACGACGTCTGCCGCGTCCTGAGCGGCCGCACCACGGTGGCCGAGGTCGCCGCCGCGCACGTCGCCGCGCTCGACGCGCAGATCCGCTCCCTCAGGCTGAGCCGGGCCGTCCTCTCCACCGTGGCGAAGCGTGATTCGAACCCCGAGGAGACAGCACTGATGAACCGGTTGGCACGGCTCTCCGCCACCGAACGCAAGCAGATCGTCGAGGAGTTCAAGGAGGACGTGTTCGGCGGGCTCGAGGTCGGACCGCACCTGCGTGCGCGCATCGGCGCCTTGAGCATCGAACTGCCCGACGACCCCGCACCCGAGCAGGTCGACGCCTGGATCGAACTGGCCGAGCTGGTGCGGGAGCCCGGGTTCCGCCACCGGATGCGCACCTGGCTGGAGCTGAGCACCCCGTCTCCCGGGCGGAGCCGGCCCCCCGGGGCGTCGATCTGGTGGGCCAGGCAGGTCGTGCGGACCGTCGCGGAGGTCAGCGGACGCGGAGCGGCCCCTGAAGGGCCGGAAGCCGCCCGCATGCTGTCCGAGCTGTTCGGCGACACCGACCGGGCCGCCCTGCTGCGGTGCCTGGACGCCGGGATCGAGGCAGGGGCGGAGCACTACCGCGGGCTCGTCGCCCGCGTGCGGGGACAGTACGCCTCTCCCGACGCGACCGAGGAACTGGAGTGGCTGGCGCGGGCCCTGCGCGCCGCCGGTCAGGCCTCGCCGGCCGGGCCGGCCTCCGGGCGGTGAGCCGGGCGGCACGGCGGCCGTCGTCCGGTGGGCGTGCCGCCCGTGCCGTACCCATGCCGCCCGTGCCGTACCCCGCCGCGACCGGAGGCACCGGCCGGGTCGGCCGAGCGCCTCGTTCCCCCGTACCCGGACGCCCCACGCCCGTGCCCGGTCCGGCGAGCGGGGCAGTTTACCCACAGCAGCGCTTCGTCACACGCCGCAGCCTCGTCCCGTGTTCCTCTAAGCGGCTGAAATTTTGTTGATCTGCGGCCAGTTGTGGCTGTCAGGGGCCTACCCTTGGATGGGTGAACCAATTGAAGTCCCGTGCGCCCCACACCGAGGCCGTCCTGCCCGGCACCCTGCCCGACGACCTGCGTGACGAGCTCATCGCCTTCCGCCGCGATCTCCACATGCACCCGGAGCTCGGCAACCAGGAGTTCCGTACCACCGCGGCCGTCAAGGCCCGGCTGGAGAAGGCAGGGCTGGAACCACAGGTGCTGCCGGGCGGCACGGGACTCGTCTGTGACGTGGGGGAGTGGGACGGCGTGACGCCGATGCTGGCCCTCCGGGGGGACATCGACGCGCTGCCGATCCCGGACACCAAGGCCGGCGTCCCCTACCGGTCCACCGTCCCCGACCGGGCGCACGCCTGCGGACACGACGTCCACACGACCTGCGTCCTGGGGGCCGGGATCGTCCTCAGCGACCTGGACCGGCAGGGACTGCTGCCCCGCCCGGTCCGGCTGATCTTCCAGCCCGCCGAGGAGGTGCTGCCCGGCGGCGCCGCCGACGCGGTCGCGGCCGGGGTGCTGGAGGGCGTGGGGCGGATCATCGGGGTGCACTGCGACCCCAAGGTGGACGTGGGCAGGATCGGACTCCGGATCGGGCCGATCACCTCCGCCTGCGACCGCCTGGAGGTCACCCTCGACGGGCCCGGCGGACACACCGCCCGGCCGCACCTCACCACCGACCTGGTCACCGCCGCGGCCCGGGTCGCCACCGACGTGCCCGCGCTGCTCGCCCGGCGCGTGGACGCCCGGGCCGGCCTCGCGGTCACCTGGGGGCGGCTGCAGACCGGTCACGCGCCCAACGTCATCCCGCAGCACGCCGAGCTGTCCGGGACGGTCCGCTGCCTGGACCTGGAGAGCTGGCGGCAGGCGCCCGACCTGGTGCACGCGGCGATCGACGAGGTGGCCGGAATGCACCGGGCCAAGACGGTGATCGACTACGTCCGCGGGGTGCCGCCCGTGGTGAACGAGGCCGAGACCATCGGTCTCCTCGACGCCGCGATGACGATCCGGCGCGGATCGTATGCGATCGAGGACACCGAGCAGAGCCTGGGCGGCGAGGACTTCTCCTGGTACCTGGAGAAGATCCCCGGGGCCATGGCACGGCTCGGCGTCCGGGCCCCGGGCGACCTGCGCGGACTGGACCTGCACCGGGGTGACTTCGACGTCGACGAGGAGGCCGTCACGGTCGGCGTGGAGCTGTTCACGGCGGTCGCGCTGCTGGATGTCTGACCTGCGCGGACCTCGCCTCCCTGAGCTGATCGCACACGACGCAGCCTGATGTGGCGGGCAAGGTTCTCCTCCACGTAGGAGGTAACCGCACGGGGGATGCACGATGGGACTTCGGCGGGCCCATCGGGATTCAACGGAATTCGGTCTCCGTTGCGTTGCGCGTGATCTCGGTGCTCGGTCGACCATTGGCCGAGAGGGTGACTGGGGCCTGGGAAATGCTGATGGCCGGGAAGCAGGCCATTGCACTGGAGGTCGTCCAGCACTTCACATCGCTGCAGCGAGGTGATCCCCTGAGATTTCGCGGATCACCTCGCTCCGAGCGGCCATGAGAATCAAACCCCATGCATGCCGCCCGGTTCCGGGATTGATTATCTCCCGAAGGAATGCGATGTGCTGGCCGTGTGTAATTTGGTGCAGGTGTGACCGGTGAATCTCGGGAGTGTGCTTGTCACAGGCGCGTCCGTGTCAGTCCCACCTTGTAGATTCCCACGCTGGAATTGTCGGAGCACTTCGCGCTGGAGGTCTTTCCGTTGCCCACTCGGTTTCCGTTGACATGCCACTGGGAGCCGCGCGGGTCGATGCAGGTGAGCCGCACCTGCACGCCTTCGAGCGGGTAGGCGAGCATGCCCGTGCACTTGGCGTACCCCTTGTACGGCGCGGTGTTCGACTTCCAGGTCTCGCAGTCGGCGACGGCCGCACCGAGCTCGGCTGCGGTCGCAGCCGGCGCGGAGACGATGATCGAGCCGGCGGTGATGAGCAGCCCGGCAGCCAGGCTGGATACCTTCTTCATGAGTCCCCTCGGGTGAGTGTTGCGTGGCCGGAGAGCCGGCAGCTCTGATGTTCTGGCAGTGCCGCGGTGCATGTCAGGCGCTGAACGAGACGCCGGTCTTGAGGACGCCCACGTTCGGGTTGTCCGAGCACTTGGCTGACGAGGTCTTGGCGTTCCCCTTCCACGGGCCGTACACGACCCACGTGCTCCCACGCGGGTCGACGCAGGTGAGCTTCACCCGGAACTTGTCGAAAGCGGCCAGGTTGCTGCAATAGGCGGACCCTGTGTACGGGGCGCCGTTGGATACCCAGGTCTTGCAGTTTCCCACGTTTGCCGACGCGGCCGGGGCCATGGCGCCGGCGGTCGCCAGTCGCTGCCGAGATCATGATTGTAGGAAGTGTCCGCTTCATGGTTCCCCCTTGGTCAGGTGGAAGACTCCCACCTGAAGTGTGCAGTGGTGTCGGATGACTCGAACGTAAGGCTGATTCCACTGGAAGTGCTGGTGTCGGCAATTCCTCGGAGGCTCGCGATTCCGCTCGGCGTGTCACCCGGTTGTCGTCGAGTGGATCGCTGATCATGCAATCCTGAATCTAAAGGATTGGTCAATTCTTTTTATTTGTTTGGCCGGATATGATGTTCCAGTGAAGAGCGGTCGACCGGTTTGCGGTGTTCTGTGGTCCGGCGCACTCCCGGAGGGGCTTATTCCGTGCGGTCCGGCACGGGGCCGCCGCGCGTTGTGCGTGCTGACGCTCCTTGCGGGGTCCGGCTCGAGGGCGAGCCGCCGCCTGGGGCCGCGCCTCCGGGACGAGGCGTGACGTGTGGTTCCCGCTTCGATCTGGTAACGACTGACGAACTGGGGCTTAACAGATATCTACGCGCGTTACGATCGCCGCGAAACCAGCGCCGCAAGAGGCGCTTCGGTCAGGTTTGAAGGAGCCTTCCCTTGCGCCGCGTATCCAAGATCGCTGCTGCGTGTACCGTTTCTGCGGCCCTCGCCTTCACCGCTACCGCCTGCGGTGAATCGTCCACCGAGAGCACTGGTTCCGACAAGGACCAGATGAAGATCGGCATGGCCTACGACGTCGGTGGCCGTGGCGACAACTCGTTCAACGACTCCGCCGCCCGTGGTCTGGACAAGGCCAAGGCCGAGTACAACGCCGAGACCAAGGAACTCACCGCCAAGAGCGGCGAGACCCCGGCCGACCGTGAGCAGCGTCTGGCGTCGCTCGCCGAGGGCGGCTACAACCCGGTGATCGGTGTCGGCTTCGCTTATCAGGCCGCGATCGACAAGGTCGCCAAGTCGCATCCCGACACCACCTTCGGTCTGATCGACTCGGTCTCCGAGGCGAAGAACGTGGCCTCCATCGTCTTCACCGAGGAGCAGGGCTCGTACCTCGCCGGTGTCGCGGCGGCGCTGAAGTCGAAGGACGGCCAGGTCGGCTTCATCGGCGGCGTCGACCTTCCGTTGATCAAGAAGTTCGCGGCCGGCTTCCAGCAGGGCGTCATGGACACGAATCCGAAGGCCAAGGTCCAGATCCAGTACCTGTCCACCGGATCCGACCTGTCCGGTTTCGGCAGCCCCGACAAGGGCGAGGCTGCGGCCAAGGGCATGCTCGACAAGGGGGCCGACGTGGTCTTCGCCGCGGCGGGCGGCTCCGGGGCCGGCGCGATCGAGGCCGTCGCAGGCAAGAAGGGCGCCTGGTCCATCGGTGTCGACTCCGACCAGGCCAAGGACCCGGCCCTCTCGAAGTACGCCGACACGATCATGACGTCGGTCGTGAAGAACGTCGACAGCGGTGTCTATGACCTGGTGACGTCCGTCAAGGACGGCAAGCCGCTCACCGGCACGCAGACCTTCTCCCTGGCGGAGGACGGTGTCAGCCTGACCACCACGGGTGACCACCTCAAGGACGTCCAGGCCAAGATCGACGAGGCGAAGAAGAAGATCGCCGACGGCTCGATCAAGGTCAAGACCACGGTCTGACCAGCTACCGGGACCGGGGTCCGCAGGCGCGGTTTCCGCCGCGCCTGCGGACCCCGCTTCATGCATACCTCCGGGCCGGGACCCCTCAACGTGGGTCGGTATCCTGCCCCTGGTCCGCCATCCTTCGCAGGGTGGCCGACGATTCGGGGGCGCTACGCGCGTAGTGCCCGCCGGGCGCGGTAGTTCTCCCCACCGATCACCGTGCCGTGTCCGTACATCGCCCGCCCTCCGCTCCTGCCAAGGAGAGTGCGCCATCAAAGCGTCCAGCAGTCCTCATGCCGTAGAGCTCCGCGGCATCACCAAACGGTTCCCCGGCGTCGTGGCCAACCACGACATCGACATCACGGTGAGCCGAGGTACCGTCCATGCCCTCGTCGGTGAGAACGGTGCCGGTAAGTCCACCCTGATGAAGATCCTCTACGGGATGCAGAAGCCGGACGAGGGCACCATCTCGGTGGATGGTGAACTGGTTTCGTTCGGCAGCCCGGGCGACGCCATCGGCCGCGGCATCGGCATGGTGCATCAGCACTTCATGCTCGCCGATTACCTCACGGTCCTCGAGAACGTCGTTCTCGGCTCCGAGAAGCTGCACGGCATCGGAGACAGGGCGCGGGCGAAGATCAAGGAGATCTCCGACGCGTACGGCCTGGGTGTCCGTCCCGATGCGGTCGTCGAGGACCTCGGCGTCGCAGACCGCCAGCGGGTGGAGATCCTCAAGGTCCTCTACCGAGGCGCCCGCACCCTGATCCTCGACGAGCCCACGGCGGTGCTCGTGCCGCAGGAGGTCGACGCCCTTTTCGACAACCTGCGCGAGCTGAAGGCCGAGGGCCTCACGGTCATCTTCATCTCCCACAAGCTGGGCGAGGTGCTGTCGGTCGCCGACGAGATCACCGTGATCCGCCGAGGAACGACGGTGGGCACGGCCGACCCCGCGCGCACCACCAGCAAGCAGCTGGCGGAGCTGATGGTGGGCAGCGAACTCCCCTCCCCCGAGACCCGGGAGTCCACCGTCACCGACACCCCGATGCTGACGGTGGAAGACCTGCGGCTGACGGCGACCGACCCCGACGGGGTGGTGCGGGCCGTGCTCGACGGCATCACCTTCACGATCCACAAGGGCGAAGTGCTCGGAATCGCAGGTGTCGAGGGCAACGGTCAGTCCGAACTCGTCGACGCCATCATGGGCATGCGTACCCTCGATACCGGTTCGCTCACGCTCGACGGCTCCGACATCTCGGGGGCGGCGACCCGAAAGCGCCGCGAGGACGGCATGGCCGTCATCCCCGAGGACCGGCACCGGCACGGCCTGCTCCTGGACGCACCGCTCTGGGAGAACCGCATGCTGGGCCACGTCACCGAAAAGCCCAACAGCAAGGGTGCCTTCCTCGACCTCAAGGCGGCGCGCGCCGACACCGAGAGGATCGTGCGCGAGTACGACGTCCGTACCCCCGGCATCGAGGTCACCGCGGCCTCGCTCTCCGGCGGCAACCAGCAGAAGCTGATCGTCGGCCGGGAGATGAGCCACCACCCCAAACTGCTGATCGCCGCACACCCCACGCGAGGTGTCGACGTCGGTGCGCAGGCGCAGATCTGGGACCAGATCCGCGAAGCGCGTCACGAAGGCCTCGCCGTCCTGCTGATCTCCGCCGACCTGGACGAGCTCATCGGTCTCTCCGACACGCTGCGCGTCATGTACCGCGGCATGCTCGTGGCCGACGCCGACCCGGCGACCGTCACCCCCGAGGAGCTCGGCTCCGCGATGACCGGAGCTGCTGCCGGCCACCTGGAATCTCAGGGCGGCACGGGCGGCGAGGGCTCCGGAGCGGACAGCTCCGAAAGCGACCCCCGGCACGGGGGAGAGGACCGATGAAGAAGTTCGACAAGGAGCGGCTGCTCCTGGGGATCGCCGCCCCCCTGCTCGCGATCGTGGTCGCGTTCCTGGTCACCGCTCTGGTGCTCGCCGCCACCGGCAAGGAACCGTTCAGCGCATTCGGCATCATGTTCGACTACGGACTGAAGTCGGACAGCCAGGTCTACATCCTCAACAAGGGGACGACCTACTACCTCGCAGGTCTCGCGGTCGCCATCGGCTTCCGTATGAACCTCTTCAACATCGGAGTCGACGGCCAGTACCGCCTTGCCGCCTTCTTCGCCGCCGCACTCGGTGGCGCGCTGACGCTGCCGGGCGCCCTCCAGATCCCGCTGATCATCCTCACCGCGATGATCGTGGGTGCGATGTGGGCCGGAATCGCCGGCCTCCTGAAGGTCACCCGGGGAGTCAGCGAGGTCGTCTCGACGATCATGCTGAACTCCATCGCCACGGCGATCATCGGCTACCTTCTCCAGCAGGGCCGTCTGGGGCACCTCGACAAGGCGGGTACGAAGGTATCCACCACCCCGATTCCCGAGTCCTCACACTTCTTCGAGTTCCCGACCACACCGACACCCGTCTGGGGCTTCATCGTCGTCGCGGTCATCGCGGGACTGGCCTACTGGTTCACGCTCGGCCGCACTCGTTTCGGCTTCGACCTCCGTACGGTCGGACAGTCCGGTTCAGCCGCCGAGGCCAGCGGTGTCGACGTCAAGAAGATGGTCGTCACCTCCATGCTGATCTCCGGCGGAATGGCCGGCCTGATCGGCATGCCGACGCTGCTCAACGACAGCTACGAGTACAGCGGCGACTTCCCGGTCGGCATCGGCTTCACCGGGATCGCCATCGCGCTCCTCGGCCGCAACCACCCCATCGGCATCGCGCTCGGCGCGCTGCTCTGGGGCTTCCTGGAGCGCGGCACCGGCAAGCTCGAGTTCGAGGGCTACGACAAGGAGATCGTCGGCGTCATCCAGGGCGTCATCGTCCTCTGTGTCGTCATCGCCTACGAGGTCGTCCGCCGGTACGGACTCAAGCGTCAGCAGAGCAGGGTCGGCGCGGAACTCGCCGCCAAGGCCGCACGTAACTCCGATCAGCAGGAGGTGTCGGCGTGAGCGCCACGGCGACTTCCACCCCGCCGCCCGCGGCCCCCGGGATCTCCGGCGGCAAGGGCGGCCGCACCCGCTTCAGTCTTCCCGTCATCCTGCTGATCATCGCGGGTGCCCTGCTCGCGCTGTCCGCCGTGCGGTCCATCACCGGGGCACAGGACGTCACCTCGGCCGGCCAGATCAGCGCGGCGCTCGCGATGGCCGTGCCGATCGGTCTCGCCGGTCTCGGCGGCCTCTGGTCCGAACGGGCCGGCGTGGTCAACATCGGTCTCGAGGGGATGATGATCCTGGGCACCTTCTTCGGCGCCTGGGCCGGCTGGCAGACCGACCCCTGGATCGGTGTCCTGGCGGGTGTCGTGGGCGGCATGCTCGGTGGTCTGCTGCACGCGTTCGCGACCGTCACGTTCGGTGTGGACCACATCATTTCCGGTATCGCCATCAACATCCTGGCGCTCGGCTTCACGACCTACTTCGCCAAGCTCTGGTTCAACACCGGTGATGCGGCGGAGAAGGGCGGCAGTCCCAAACAGTCGCCGCCCGCCGACAGCATCACCCAGTTCACGGTCCCCGGCCTCTCCGACTGGCTGCACTCGGTCGAACTGCACCACTGGTTCTTCGTCTCCGACGTCGCGGGCATCCTCGGGGGACTCGTCACCCACGTCTCGCTGCTGACCCTGGTGGCTGCAGGACTCTTCGTCGGCACCTTCTTCGTCCTGTGGAGGACCGCCTTCGGCCTGCGCCTGCGCTCCTGCGGGGAGAACCCGGTCGCAGCGGAGTCCCTCGGGGTGAACGTCTACCGCTACAAGTACATCGCCGTGATCGTCTCCGGTGGTCTGGCCGGTCTCGGTGGAGCCTTTCTCTCCCTGGTCACCTCGCACATCTACAACGAGGGACAGACCGGCGGCCGCGGCTACATCGGTCTCGCCGCGATGATCTTCGGTAACTGGCGGCCCGGCGGGCTCGCCATGGGCGCCGGGCTGTTCGGCTTCGCCGACGCCCTCCAGCTGCGCAACGGTGGTGAGTCCGTGCACGCGCTGCTCCTGCTGCTCGTGGTGATGCTGGCCGTCCTCGCGGGCTGGAAGCTCTACCGCAAGCGCTTCGTTCCCGGTGTCATCAGCGCGGTCATCGCTGCCGCAGTGCTGGTCTGGTACCTCTCCACCGACACGGTGCCCACCGAGTTCGTCAGTGCCACCCCGTACGTCGTCACCCTCCTCGTGCTGTCCCTCTCCGCGCAGCGCCTGCGCATGCCGAAGGCTGACGGCATGCGCTACCGGAAGGGGCAGGGCAAGTGACCGCCCCCGTGCCCGTCGACTGGGAGAAGCTGCGCGAGGCCGCCCGGGACGCGATGTCCCGGGCGTACGCCCCGTACTCGGGCTACCCGGTCGGTGCGGCCGCCCTCGTCGACGACGGGCGCGTGCTCACCGGGTGCAACGTCGAGAACGCCTCGTACGGCATCGGCCTGTGCGCCGAGTGCGGGCTGGTCTCGCAGCTGGCCGCCACGGGCGGTGGCCGGCTGACCCACTTCACCTGCGTGGACGGCGCGGGCGCGGTCCTCGTGCCGTGCGGGCGGTGCCGTCAGCTGCTGTACGAGTTCGGCGGGCCCGGGCTCGTGCTGGAGACCCCGGACGGCCTCCGCACGCTCGACGCGATGCTGCCGCAGGCGTTCGGGCGGCAGCACCTGGGGTAGCGGCCCCGCCGCCGCACCGCCCCCGGCGGGCCCGACCGGCCCGCCGGGGGACCGGTGCGGCGGAACGTTTCCTCTCTATGCGCGTAGAGTCAACGGGACTCTCGCCTACCCCTCCGGCCGGAAGGACTCCCCTCCCATGGACGCCATCTCCGTCATCCGCACCAAGCGGGACCGGGGCGAGCTCAGCCCCGAGCAGATCGACTGGGTCATCGACGCGTACACGCGCGGCGAGGTCGCCGACGAGCAGATGTCCGCGCTGGCCATGGCGATCCTGCTGAACGGCATGAACCGCACCGAGATCGCCCGCTGGACCGCCGCGATGATCGCCTCCGGCGAGCGGATGGACTTCGGCGCGCTCTCCCGCCCCACCACCGACAAGCACTCCACGGGCGGCGTCGGCGACAAGATCACCCTGCCGCTCGCCCCGCTGGTCGCCGCCTGCGGCGCGGCCGTGCCCCAGCTCAGCGGCAGGGGCCTCGGCCACACCGGCGGCACCCTCGACAAGCTGGAGTCCGTCCCCGGCTGGCGCGCCCACCTCTCCAACGCGGAGATGCTCGACGTCCTGGACACCACCGGCGCCGTGATCTGCGCGGCGGGCGACGGCCTCGCCCCCGCAGACAAGAAGCTGTACGCGCTGCGCGACGTCACCGGCACCGTCGAGGCGATCCCGCTCATCGCCAGCTCGATCATGTCCAAGAAGATCGCCGAGGGGACCGGGGCGCTCGTCCTGGACGTGAAGGTCGGCTCCGGCGCCTTCATGAAGACCATCGAGGACGCCCGCGAACTGGCCTCCACCATGGTCGCGCTGGGCACCGACAGCGGCGTGCGCACGGTCGCCCTGCTCACCGACATGGCGACCCCGCTCGGCCTGACCGCGGGCAACGCCCTGGAGGTCCGCGAGTCCGTCGAGGTCCTCGCCGGCGGCGGCCCGCAGGACGTCGTCGACCTGACCCTGGCGCTCGCCCGCGAGATGCTGGACGCGGCCGGGCTCAAGGACGCCGACCCGGAGAAGGCCCTGGCCGACGGCTCCGCCATGGACGTCTGGCGCCGGATGATCGCGGCCCAGGGCGGCGACCCGGACGCGGAACTCCCCGTCGCCCGCGAGCAGCACGTGATCAGCGCCCCGTCCTCCGGTGTGCTGACCCGGCTGGACGCCTACGACGTCGGCGTCGCCGCCTGGCGCCTCGGCGCGGGCCGCGCCCGCAAGGAGGACCCGGTGCAGGCGGGCGCGGGTGTCGAACTGCACGCCAAGCCGGGCGACACGGTGGCCGAGGGCCAGCCGCTGATGACCCTGCACACGGACACCCCGGAGAAGTTCGCGTACGCCCTGAAGGCGCTGCCCGGCTCCTACGACATCGCCCCGGCCGGGACCCCCTTCACCGCCACCCCGGTGGTGCGGGAACGTATCGCCTGACCTGCGGCTTTTCCTTGCGCGCGAACGGGACCGGTGGCCACCGCCGGTCCCGTTCGGTATGCCGGACCCGGTGACGCACCGGGAGGCCGGGACCGCCGCGGGCACACGCACCGCCGGTCCCGGGCCGGGGCCACGGTCAGGAATGTCTCCTCCCTGTACGCGGCACCGAGCGACGGCACCCGCCGGCTGCCGGCGGCGGTCGAGCAGGGCGAGACGCCGACGCTGCCGAAGCCGTCCGGGCTCGTCCGGACACCTGGATGTGCCCGGTCGGCCGGGACACACGGCGCACCGGGCCGATGAGTTCCGGTCGTTCCACCGGTCTCCCTCGTGTGGACGCCACGACTCCGAACGCTCTCGTCGTCACCGGCCGGGTCACCCGCGCCGACGTGCCGGAACTCTGCGCCGGGCTGGAGGCACTGCTGGCCGCTGCCCCCGGGCAGCCCGGCGCCGCGGTCGTCGACTGCGACGTGTCCGGGGTGGTGCGCCCCGACCTCACCGTGGTCGAGGCGCTGGCGCGCCTGTCGCTGATCGCACGCAGAGCGGGCGGCCGCCGCCTCAGACTGCGCGGCACGCGCCCCGAACTCGCTTCGCTGCTCGACCTGGTGGGGCTCAGCGAGGTGCTCGGCCCGGCCGACGAGGAGGTGCGGCGGACACCGGACTGAACGCCGCCCACCGGCTGCGCGGACGGCCGCGGGGTCCGGGGCGTTCGAGGAATCCCGCACCGCCCGTGGACCGCGTCCGGCCGCCTACTGCGGTGCGTACGCCTCGATCTCCAGGACGCGGGAGTGGTCGCCGCTGTTCGACGCGGACACGAGGACGCGGACGGAGTCCGCCGTGACCGCGTCGAAGCGGGCCACAGTCCTGGCGGCTCGTCAGCGTTCCCTGCCGCGGCGGGCCGTGGGGCGCAGGGCGGGGGCCCGGCCGCCGCGCGTGCGACGACCGGGCCCCTCCCGCCGCCGCGGGCTCACGTCGCGTCGGCCTCCAGGTGGTCCGGCAGCCCGAACAGCGGGAACCAGCGCGGGGTGTCCAGGAAGCAGTGCATCCCGGTGATCGCGCCGTCCGCGATGTCGATGATCTGCACCGCCCACGGCACGAAGCCCGGCCCGTCCGGATTCGGCTTGTAGTGCGCGAAGGCCGGGGTCCCGTTGGCCTCCGTCGCCACCAGCCGGGAACCGGCGCAGCCCGCGCCGATGCTGAGCATGAAGCCGGTGATGTCGTCGTGTCCCCGGAGCCAGAGGTCGAACGGCGGCATCGTCATCACGGCGTCCTCGTGGAGCAGCGCCGTCAGGGCCGCCATGTCGTACCCCTCGAAGGCCGCGACGTAGCGGTCCAGCAGCTTGCGCTGCTCGTCGTCCAGCGGGTTCGCGGTGTCCGGGGCGGTGCCCTCCGTGTCCGACAGCGTCGCCCGGGCCCGCTGCAGGGCGCTGTTGACCGAGGCGACCGAGGTGTCGAGCAGCTCGGCGACCTCGCTCGCCCGCCAGGCCAGCACCTCGCGCAGGATCAGCACCGCCCGCTGCTTGGGCGGCAGGTGCTGGAGCGCCGCGACGAACGCCAGGCGCACCGACTCGCGGGCCACGGCCGCCTCCGCCGGGTCGGCCACCGAGGGCAGGATGCGGCCGTCCGGCATCGGCTCCAGCCAGGTGTTCTCGGGGAGGGGGTTCAGAGCGGCCTGGGCCAGCGGGGTGGGACCGGTCAGGTCCACCGGCCTGGCCCGCTTCTTGCCGGCGTTCAGCATGTCCAGGCAGACGTTCGTCGCGATGCGGTACAGCCAGGAGCGCAGGGACGAACGGCCCTCGAACGAGTCGAAGTTGCGCCAGGCGCGGACCAGCGTGTCCTGGACCGCGTCCTCCGCCTCGAAGGCCGAGCCGAGCATCCGGTAGCAGTAACCGGTCAGCTCGACCCGGTGTCCTTCGAGACGACTGTCGAGGTCCGTCGTCGCTGTCAGATCACTCATCGCTCCACCCCTGTTGCCCTGTGACACCGCTCTCCCGGCACTGTGGAAGCTACCGCAGGGCACCGACACCAGGGGTGGGAAGCGGGAAACCGCGGCTCAGGTGCCGGGCTTGCGCCCGTAGACGTGGACGTCGTCGCCGTTCTTCAGGAGGTTCCAGTACGCCTTCGCGTCCGCCGGACGCATGTTGACGCAGCCCGCCGATCCCGGGTTGTTGTACACGGACTTGGTGACCGAGTGGAACGCCTCCCCGCCGTCGAAGAACTGGGCGTACGGCATGCTGACGTCGTAGAGCGTCGACCAGTGGTCGATGTTGCGCCAGTAGATCTTCTTGGCGCCGGTCCGGGTCTCGTCACCGTTGCGCCCGGTGCGCACGGGCACCGGGCCGAACTTCAGCTTGGCCCCGTCCTGGATCCAGCTCAGCTGCCTGGTCAGGTCGACACAGGCGATGCGCCCCTTGTTGGTGGGGCACTTCTTCGCCTTGTTCGGGGTCTTGCCCGCGGCCTTCTGCGCGGTGATGGTCTTCATCGTGCGCCAGGTGACCGGCCCCGCGTACCCGATGGCCGGGGTGATGCCCTTGTCGGTCTGGAACGAGCGGATCGCCTTGCAGTCGGCCGCCGACTGCCGTCCGTCGGCGGTGCGCTTCAGGTACTTCTCGACCTGCTTCTGGTACGGCCCGGCGGACGCCGTGCAGGACGCCGCCTGTGCGGCCGTCCCCGTGCCCAGGACCAGGGCCGGAGCGGCGACCAGGGCGGCGACGGACAGGACGGCACCGCGCCGCGCCCGTACGCCTGATGTCTTCTCCATGATTCTCATGTACGCCTGCTCCCCTTCGCGTTCGTCCAGCGGTGTGTCTCCGCTTGTTGGACGTGCGAGGGGGAGCGGCGGTTGTGCCGGGCAGGTCTCAGTTGTGCACCGGTGCCGGGGACCCGGCCCCGAGCCGCTGCGTGCGGGCCGCCCGGGTCCCGTACAGGGTGATCGACAGGACGCCGAGGACCGCGAGGACGCCCAGCGCGACCGTGCCCGCCCAGCCGCCGGCGTGGAAGGCGACGGCGCCGAGCGCGCCGCCCGCGCTGGAGCCCAGGTAGTAAGCGGACTGGTACAGCGCCGACGCCTGGGCGCGGCCCGACGTCGCCGTACGGCTCACCGAGGACGAGGCGACCGCGTGCCCCGCGAAGAAGCCCGCCGTGATGAGGACGAGGCCCGCCAGGACGGCCGCCAGCTGCTCGGCCAGGGACAGCAGCAGACCCGCCGCCGTCGTGGAGACGGCCAGGTAGAGCGCGCCCCGGCGGCCCAGCCTGGCGACCAGCCTGCCCGCGGCGGCGGAGGAGGCCGTGCCGACGAGGTAGACCAGGAAGACCGAGCCGACGATGCCCTGCGGGAGGCCGAACGGCTCGTCGACGAGCCGGTAGCCGATCACCGTGTAGACGGCGCCGAACACCGTCATGAACAGGGCGCCGATGGCGTACAGACGGCGCAGCAGCGGGTCGGACAGGTGGCCCGTGACGGTCTTCGCCAGCGCCCTCGGGTCGAGCGAGGAGGCGCTGAAGTGCCGGGCCGCCGGGATCAGGAAGTGGAAGGCCACGGCGCAGGCCACGGCCAGCAGCCCGATCGCGCCGAGCGCCGCGCGCCAGCCCCACAGCTGGGCTACCCACCCGGCGAGGATGCGCCCGCTCATCCCGCCGATGCTGTTGCCCGCCACGAACAGCCCGATCGCGCCCACCAGCGCCTTGGGCCGCACCTCCTCGGCCAGGTAGGCCATCGCGGAGGCGGGCAGCCCGGCGAGTGCCGCGCCCTGGACGGCGCGCAGCGCGATCAGCCACCCGATCGACGGGGCGAAGGGCACGAGGAGCCCGATCACCACCGCGACCGCCAGGGAGGCGGTCATCATCTGGCGCCGCCCGAAGCGCTCGGAGAGCGCGCTCAGCGGCAGGACGCAGAGCGCCAGCGCACCGGTCGCCGCCGAGACCGTCCAGCTCGCCTGGCCGGCCGTCGCGCCGAAGGACGCGGAGATCGCGGGCAGCAGGGCCTGGGTCGAGTAGAGGAGGGCGAACGTCGCGACCCCCGCCGCGAAGAGCGCGAAGCTCATCCGGCGGTAGCCGGGGCCGCCGGGTGCGAGGCGGTCCCGGACGGTCGGGGAAGCGGCGGCGGATGACGGGACTGCGGCGTCCAGCACGACGGTGGACGCCCCGGTACTGGCAGGAGGCATGCACCGAACGTAGACCTGCCGGTTTCATGCGTCCAATGCATGAAAGCCCCATAATCGTTCCCATGGTGCATCAACGCAGCTCACCGCAGTGGCTGTCATCGAGCGGTCACGAAGAAGACATCCGCGCCGTGCTCGCGCCCCGCCTCGCCCACTTCGAGGCGGTGGCCCGCCACGAGCACGTCACCCGCGCCGCGCAGGAGCTCGGGATCCCGCAGTCGACGCTGTCGCGGGCCATGGTGAGGCTCGAACAGGACCTGGGGGTCGCCCTGTTCGCCCGCCGGGGCCGCACCGTCTCGCTCACCCCCGCCGGCCGCACCTTCCTCGGCTCCGCCGAACGCGCCCTGGCCGAGGTGGAGAAGGCGGCCGAATCGGTCCGCGCCGACGCCGACCCCACCGCCGGGAAGGTCGCCTTCGGTTTCCTGCACACCCTGGGGTCCGAGACCGTGCCCGCCCTGATCCGCGCCTTCCGCACCGACCATCCCAAGGTCCGTTTCCAGCTCGTCCAGAACTACGGCGAGGCGATGATCGAACGCCTGCGTGCGGGCGGCCTCGACCTCTGTCTGACCTCTCCCGTGCCCGACGCCCCGGACCTCGTCGCCCGGCGCCTGGACGAGCAGCGGCTGCGCCTGGTCGTCCCCGACGACCACCGGCTGGCCCGCCGCCGGCGCGTCCGCCTCGCCGAGGCCGAGGACGAGACGTTCGTCACCCTCGAACCCGGCTACGGGCTGCGGCGGATCACCGACGACCTCTGCGCCGAGGCCGGCTTCACCCCCCGGGTCGCGTTCGAGGGCGAGGAGGCGGAGACGCTGCGCGGCCTGGTCGCGGCCGGGCTCGGGGTGGCGCTGCTGCCGCCGCCCGCCGTCGCCCGGCCGGGCGTGGTCGAGCTGACGGTGACCGCGCCGCGCGCGGTCCGGGAGATCGGGGTCGCCTGGCTCGACGGGCACCCCGACACCCCGCCGGTGGCCGCCTTCAAACGCTTCCTGCTGTCCCGCCGGGGCGGGCTGCTGCCCGACTGACCTCGCCCCCGCGGCTCGGTGCGGCGGCTCAGGGCCGCGGGTCGCTGCCGCAGCTCAGGGCCGCGGGTCAGTGCCGCAGCGACCGCCCGAACCCGGCCGCGAGCGGCATCCGCAGCCCCAGCGGCGGCGGGGCCGCGAACGCGTCGGCGACCGGCCGGGCGTACGGCCGGGCGAACAGCGAACCCCGGACGAAGTCCGCGGCCAGCGCCACCACTTCGGCACGGTGCTGGCGCAGCGCGTGCCCGTCCGAGTGGACCTCGAAGCGGCAGGTGTGCCGGTTGGCCTTCTTGGCCCGCTCGGCCAGCCGGTAGGAGAGCTCCGGGTCCGTCCGGGCGTCGTTCGTGCCGTGCACGATCAGCACCCGGCGCCCCGCCAGGTGCTTCACCGGTTCCGGCTCCGTGTCGTCCGGGAGCCAGGGAGCCATCGACAGCACGGAGTTGACCGCGCTGTGCCCGGCACCCCGCAGGGCCGCCAGGCCCCCCGTGCCGTGCCCGGCGAGGCACACCGGAACGTCGCCGTAGCGCCGTACGACCTCGTCGGCCGCCCCGTGGGCACCGGCCGCCGGATCCGGCTCGGCGTCCCGGCCCCGGGAGCCGGGGCGCACGAGGTGCACCGCGAGCCCGTCCTCCTGCCCGCCGCGGGCCAGGGCCCGGGCGAACGGCAGCTGCGCCGCGTACCGGAGGGCCGAGGGGCGGCGCCGGGAGGCGGCCTCGCCGTCCGGGAGCAGCAGGACGACGCCGCTGACCTCGGGTGCTGCTCCGGCCGTGAGGACGGCCCGTCCCAGCCTGGCGGCAGGCAGGGGAAGTGCGCGCTGTGCCATGACAGAACAGTCTCAGAAGGGCAGGTGTATTCCACCTGGCTTCGCGGTCACTGTTACGCATCGGCGCCCCGCGCTCTACGCGCGTAGGCGTTACAGTGCCCCCATGACGAGCCAGCCCCTGAACGTCCCCGGTCCCGACCAGATCCGCCGCGCGCCCAAGGTGCTCCTGCACGACCACCTCGACGGCGGACTGCGCCCCGGCACGATCGTCGAGCTGGCCCGCGCGCAGGGCTACGACGCCCTGCCCGAGACCGAGCCCGACAAGCTCGGGGTCTGGTTCCGCGAGGCCGCCGACTCCGGTTCGCTGGAGCGCTACCTGGAGACGTTCGCGCACACCTGCGCGGTCATGCAGACCAGGGAGGCGCTGTTCCGGGTGGCCGCGGAGTGCGCCGAGGACCTCGCCGAGGACGGGGTCGTCTACGCCGAGGTGCGTTACGCGCCCGAGCAGCACCTCACCGCGGGGCTCACCCTCGAAGAGGTCGTCGAGGCGGTCGAGGAGGGGTTCCGCGAGGGCGAGCGGCGGGCCCGTGCGAACGGCCACCGCATCCGGGTCGGCGCGCTCCTCACCGCGATGCGGCACGCCGCCCGCGCCCTGGAGATCGCCGAGCTGGCCAACCGCTACCGCGGCCGGGGCGTGGTGGGCTTCGACATCGCCGGCGCCGAGGCGGGCTACCCTCCCACCCGCCACCTGGACGCCTTCGAGTACCTCAAGCGCGAGAACAACCACTTCACGATCCACGCGGGCGAGGCCTTCGGGCTGCCGTCGATCTGGCAGGCCCTGCAGTGGTGCGGCGCGGACCGGCTCGGCCACGGCGTCCGCATCATCGACGACATCGAGATCGCCGATGACGGCACCGTCACGCTGGGCCGCCTCGCCTCGTACGTCCGCGACAAGCGCATCCCGCTGGAGCTCTGCCCGACCTCCAACCTCCAGACCGGTGCGGCCGCCTCCTACGCCGAGCACCCCATCGGGCTGCTGCGGAAGCTGCATTTCCGCGCCACCGTGAACACGGACAACCGGCTGATGAGCGGGACGAGCATGAGTGAGGAATTCGAGCGGCTGGTCGACACATTCGGATACACGCTCGACGACATGCAGTGGTTCACCGTCAATGCGATGAAATCCGCGTTCATTCCTTTCGATGAACGTCTGGCGATGATCAACGATGTCGTGAAGCCCGGATACGCGGAGCTGAAATCCGAGTGGCTCTTCCGGCAGACCGCTGTGACCAGCGGATCCTCGTCGTTCGCCGGCTGATCGAGGCCCTCGGGAAAACGGCCGGGAGCAGGGGCTCCCGGCCGTTTCGCATGTCCCGGCATGTTTGCGGGAGAGGCGAGCTGCTGACTAACTTGCAGAGCCGCTCACATCCCCTTCCCCAAGGATGACATTCACATGAAGCAGACTGCTGTCAGGACCCTCGGCGTCGTCGCTCTCGGTGCCGCCTTCGCCGCCGCCGGCGCGGGCAGCGCCTCCGCCGTCGCCGTGCCCGTCGACGCCCTCGCCGGTGCCCTGCCCGCCGGTGTCGCGCTCGACTCCGTCACCGACGCGCTGCCCGCCGTGCAGAAGACGGCCGGCGGCCTGCTCGACCAGCAGCAGCGCGGCGGCAGCGACCTCTCGGCGCCCGGCACCAACCTGCTCGGCGGCATGCCCGCCGGCGGCCTGAGCGGCGCCCTGCCGATCGGCGGCTGACCTCCCGCACCACGCCCGTGGGGCGCACACCCGGACCGGGTGTGCGCCCCACGCGTCTTTCCCCCGTCCGCCCGGCGCTCACCAGGCCGTCGTGGACGTGCTCCGCTCCGAGGGCAGCAGGATCCACAGCGCCAGGTAGAGCAGGCACTGGGGGCCGGGCAGCAGGCACGACACCAGGAAGACGACACGCATCGTCCGTGCCGAGGTGCCGAAGCGCCGTGCCAGCGCCGCGCACACTCCACCGAGCATGCGTCCTTCACGGGGGCGGGCGAGTGCGGACATGGTGGGCTCCTTCACGAACCGTTCCGGGGAGCAGCTCCGTCGTGCTCCGGTGTCTCCACAGTGCCGCGTCGCAGGGGTGCGGGGCATCCCCCTACGGAGCGACACCGACCCTGGTCATCGTCCGGGTCGTCCCCTGAGGGCTCTCGGCCCGCGCCGACCGGACGCCGTACCCGGGCCGGTACAGATCGCCGGCCCCCGCACGGTTGCCCCGGCGCAGCCGGGACCGTGAGAGCGGGACGACCAGCAGATGGGCCACCGCCACGCCCGCGGTGTTCAGCAGCAGCGAGTCGACGTCCACGACCTGGCCCGGCACCCCCGTCTGCCCGAGCTCGATGGCCATGGAGATCAGCGCCCCGGCCGCGACCGTACGGGCCAGCGAGGCCCACGGGGACACCAGCAGCCTGCCGCCGGCCATGGGCAGCAGCACGCCCAGCGGGGCCAGGAGCAGGAGTCCCTCACCGATGCGTCTCGCTGCCTCGGCCGGACCCAGGGCCAGGTCCGCCCTGATCCCCGCGAACGGACGGAGGTTCGCGGCCGTCATCCAGGGCACGTCCAGCGGGCGCAGCGTCAGCCAGCCGACGAACAGCAGATGCACGAGGAGGAGGAGTACCCCCGCCGCGCGGAAGCGGATGACGGCCCGGCCGTCCGAACTGTGACGCACGTCCACCAAGACGCCACGAACGGCAGGATCGGTTCCGCGCGCTCCCCGGAAGGCTCTGTGACGCGAGGCACGGCCCGCCGGAGCGCCCCGGGACGGTGGCGGCGGCGCCCTCCGGCCACCGCCGCGGCGGACCTCAGGACAGCTGGACCGCGCCCAGGGTCGGCACCTCGTCCGGCCGGCTCTTCGTCTCCGAGGTGCACAGATACCCGCGCGGGGCGTACTTCCCCGGCCCGCCCAGCAGGACCGAGCCCCCGGAGCCGAGGGCCTCGCTGTCCGCGTACGAGCACACGATCTGCGCGAGCGCCTCGGCCGGCAGGTCCTCCGGCTGTTCGCTGAGCCGCAGCGTCCCCTCCGGATCCCCCTCACGGGCCCCGTCCACCTGCAGCTCCGCCGGCACGTCGGTGGAGAGACCGGCCCGCCGCTCGTCGGCGTCCGGATCCCGCCGGAGCTCTCCCAGTAGCGCCCGCGCGACCGGGAGCGCGCCGGACCGCGCGCCGTCGAGCCCGACCGTGCGCTCCACCGTCACCAGCTGCGAGGCGCACACCAGGTAGATCCGCACCGCGACGCTCTCCGGCGGCACGGTGGCCCGCGCCGGAGTCGTCCGGCACGGCATCCTGGACGGGGCGGCCCCGGCGTCCACCGGGACCGAGGTGCTGCGGATCCCGCAGCCCGCGGCCAGCGCCGCACCCGCCACCATGGCGGCCAGCGCGGTCACCGCCCGGCGCACGCGCCGCACCCGGCGGCTCCCACGCGGCGCGCCGTACGTCCGCTCGCTGCGCCTCACGTCGTGCCGCCCTTCTCGTCACGGTCCGGGTCGTCCGACCCCGGGGCGCCGGTCAGCCCCTCCGCGTCGCGCGGGAGCCGCAGCACGAACACCGCGCCCGCGCCGTCCGGCAGGTTCGACGCCGTGATGTCGCCGCCGTGGATGTGCGCGTTCTCCACCGCGATGGACAGGCCGAGCCCGCTGCCGTCCGAGCGCGGGCGGGAGGCACTCGCCTTGTAGAAGCGGTCGAACACATGGGGCAGGACGTCCTCGGGGATCCCCGGGCCGTGGTCGCGCACCTCGACGACCAGCTCGTCCTCGTCGGTCCGCACGGACACCCGCACCGGCGAACCGCCGTGCTTGAGCGCGTTGCCGATCAGGTTCGCCAGGATCACGTCGAGCCGGCGCGGATCCAGCCGCACCATGATGCCGCGCTCCGCGTCCAGGTCGACCGCGTCCAGCCAGGCACGGGCGTCGATGCACGCGGTCACCTGGTCCGCGACGTCGACCGTGTCCAGGACCAGCCGCGCCGTACCCGCGTCGAAGCGGGTGACCTCCATGAGGTTCTCGACCAGGTCGTTGAGCCTCCGGGTCTCGCTCACCACCAGGTGGACGGCCGGAGCGATCATCGGGTCCAGGCTGTCCGCCTCGTCCTCCAGCACCTCGGCGACCGCCGTGATCGCGGTCAGCGGGGTGCGCAGCTCGTGCGACATGTCGGCGACGAAGCGGCGGCTCGACTCCTCCCGCGCGCTCATGTCCGCGACCTTCTTCTCCAGGGAGCTCGCGGCCTTGTTGAACGTGTGGGAGAGATCGGCCAGTTCATCGGTCCCGGACACCACGAGACGGGTGTCGAGCTTGCCCTCGCCGAGCTTGCGCGCCGCGTCGCCGAGCCGCTGCACCGGCCGCAGCACGGTCGTCGCCGCGGCCTGTGCGAGGAGCGCCGAGCCCACCAGCGCCAGCGCGGTCGCGATCCCCAGGGACCAGGCGAGCGAGCTGAGGTCCTCACGCTCCTGGTCCAGCGACTTCAGCATGTACCCGGCGGGACCACCGCCGATGATCTTCGTGCCCGCCACCAGGTACGGAGTTCCGCCCAGCGTCGTCCGCTGCCAGAACAGGTGGTACTCAAAGGTGTTGGCCGAGGTCAGCGGCAGCTTCTTGTTCACCTGCCGCTGCAGCGACGCGGGCACGTCGGCCTTGGTGAAGGAGTCCAGGTCGGAGGAACCGGTGACGGGCTTGCCGTCACGGCTGCCTATCAGCAGCACGTGGTACCCCTGGCCGCTGTTCGCCATCTGCTCGGCCGCGTCCCGCAGTTCCCCCGAGGCGGGCTCGACCGGCAGCGAGGCCGCCTGGGTCTGCATCTGCCGGCGGAAGTCCCCGAGCGCCGTGTCCTGCGTACGCGTCAGGACCGCCTCACGGTTCAGCCAGTACGCGATGCCCGACGCCGACACCGCCGCCGTCAGGGCCACCAGCACGAACACGATCAGCACCCGTACCCGCAGACTGGTCCAGCGAAGACCCGCGAGGACCGAACGCTTCGCGGCACCGCTCACTGAGGCGAGTCCAGCCGGTAGCCCACGCCCCGCACGGTGCGGATCAGCGTCGGCGAGGACGGCACGTCCTCCACCTTCGCCCGCAGCCGCTGCACACAGGCGTCCACCAGCCGGGAGTCGCCGAGGTAGTCGTGCTCCCACACCAGACGCAGCAACTGCTGGCGGGACAGGGCCTGTCCGGGCCGGCGGCTCAGTTCGAGCAGGAGCCGCAGCTCGGTCGGCGTGAGCTGCAGGTCCTCCCCGTTCTTGGTGACGGTCATCGCCGAACGGTCGATGACCACACTCCCGAACGTCGCCGAGTCCGTGGACTCCCGCTCCCCGCGGCGCAGCACCGCGCGGATACGGGCGTCCAGCACGCGGCCCTGCACGGGTTTCACGACGTAGTCGTCCGCGCCGGACTCCAGTCCCACCACGACGTCGATGTCGTCGCTGCGCGCGGTCAGCAGAATGATCGGCAGCTGGTCGGTGCGCCGGATCCGCCGGCAGACCTCGAAACCGTCGATCCCGGGCAGCATCACATCCAGCACGACCAGGTCCGGCCGCTGCTCCCGCAGCAGCTCCAGGCCGTCCTCTCCCGTCGCCGCGGTGGCCACACGGTGGCCCTGGCGTGACAGCGAGAGTTCGAGGGCCGTGCGGATGGCGTCGTCGTCCTCGATCAGCAACAGGAAAGGCACGGGGGCCATTCTGGCCCATGGTGGTGCCACGTTTCGACAATCCCCCCGACTTGATCGGCCGACATGCCCTGTGACAGCTCTGTGACAGTCGGGGGACAGCGCCATGAAATCGCCCCGGCAAGCTCATTGGCACACGGAACGAACGGACACCACCGATGGGGGGCGCCAGATGATGAACGCACTGCACCACAGCACCTCAAGCGCAGTTGTCACACGCCTCCACGACATCGGGCGGAGTCCGGAGAAGTCCGGCGCCGCAGTGCGGGGGAGAGTCTGCGGGGCCGTACGTCCGCACCCGTCGTACCTGACGAGGGCCGACGCGCCCACCGGGGACGACGGGCGGAGCGCGCACGGGGAGGGCCCGGGGGACCGGTCGCTCCCGGACCGGGCGGAGGACGCCGAAGCCGCGTTCACCGCCTACGTCCAGGAGCGCCGTGCCTCCCTGTACGCGACCGCCTACCACCTGACCGGTGACCGGTACGAGGCCGAGGACCTGCTGCAGAGCGCCCTCTTCTCGACGTACCGGGCCTGGGACCGGATCAGCGACAAGGCCGCGGTCGGCGGATACCTCCGCCGGACCATGACCAACCTGCACATCAGCGCGTGGCGCAGGCGCAAGCTGAACGAATACCCGACCGAGGAGCTGCCGGAGACGGTCGGCGACACGGACGCGATGCGGGGCACGGAACTGCGGGCGGTGCTCTGGCAGGCGCTCGCGCGGCTGCCCGAACTCCAGCGCACGATGCTGGTCCTGCGCTACTACGAGGGCCGCACGGACCCGGAGATCGCGTCCATCCTCGACATCAGTGTCGGCACGGTGAAGTCGAGCATCTGGCGGTCCCTCCGCCGGCTGCGCGAGGACGAGGTCCTCAGCTTCGGCCGTGACGAGGAGGAGTCCTTCGGCGAGCTGGTGGCCTGAGGTCTACGGGGGGAACGGGGAACGGGGGAAACGGGGGGATCACGGGGGAACGGCCGCTGCCTCGGGGGAGGCGGCGGTACGGGGGAAGCACGCAGCGGGGGTGGCCGGGCCGGGGGGTCCTGACCGCCCCCGCCGCGCGTTCCCCGGGCCGTGCCGCGGCCCGGACCTCAGTTCGGCACCCGGCTCCGCGGGGCCCGGCAGCGTCCCGCCGCCGCGGCGGCGAGCCGGCCCAGGGCCTCGGCCTTGCCGCAGGGGTGCGCGCCCAGTGCCGTCTGGCGGGCCACGATGCCCCGCTCGGCCCGCATCAGCCGCCATCCGCGGCGCAGCAGGAACGGCACCGACTTCCGCCCCTCGCGCAGGTCCCGCAGCAGCCGCCGGCGGAACGTCGTCATCGGCCGGCCACGCAGGCACAGCGCGTCCGCGAGCAGTCCCAGCTCCTGGCAGCGCTCCACGATGTCCGCCGCGAAGATGCCCTCCGCGACGAACAGGGGCGTGCGCTCGATGTCGAGCGTCTCCCGGCCGGTCCGCGCGCTCGTGGCGAGGTCGTACAGGGGGACGGTGGTGCGCCCGCCCGCGCACAGCTCCGCCACGGCCGCGACGGCGCCGTCGGCGTCCCAGGACAGGGCCGAGTCCCAGTCGATGTCCGCGCTGCCGGTGACCCGGGGCAGTGTCGGATCGTTTCCCTCCTTGTAGAAGTCGTCCAGGCGCAGCACCGGGAGACCGCTGCGGGCCGCGAGGGAGGACTTGCCGGAGCCGGACGGACCGGAGAGCAGCACGACGCGCGTGGGAATCGGTTGGGAATTCACAGAACAGAAGTGTGAGGCATTGACCCGCGTAGCGGATCCCCGGGAGGTCCTGTTGGTATCCAGCATCACACCTCAACTACTCTGCGCGCACGGATGATTACCCGACACGTCCCGATCAGGTGGGAAAACATGGCACGTCATGCACTGTCCAAGCCCCGGAACCGCACCCTGCTGCGCGCCGGTCTGACCCTCACCGCGCTGGGCGCGGCCATCGGCGCGGGAGGCACGGCGGCGCAGGCCGCGCCGCTGCCCGCCCCGGCCGCGACCGGCGCGGACACCGCGGACGGCACGCTCGCAGCGGTCCGCGAGACGGCGGCGCCCGCGCTGACCAGCGCGCTCGGCTACGGGCTCGTGGGTGCGGTCAAGCCGGTCACCGACCTGCAGCTCGATCCGCTGGCCGGGACGGGCGTGGACCCGCTGGACAACGCGGTGGGCACCCAGGTCGCCGACTTCAAGCCGGTGACCACGGCGCTCGTCACCGACCCGCTGACCAGCGGTGCCGCGCTCGGCGATCTGCCCGTGGTGGGCGAGGTGACCGGTCTGGTCACCGGCTGAGCCGGCCGCGCACGGCTGCGGCGCCGCCCGCGTGGACGGCGCCGCACCCGGCCCGGGCTCAGTAGGAGGAGCCGGAGGCCCCCAGGGCGCCCGTCGGGTGCCAGACCGTCTTGGTCTCCAGGAAGGCCGTCAGGCGCCGGGTGCCGGGGTCGGCGGACCAGTCCTCCTCGTCCACACCCTGTGGACGGGAGCGCGCGACGCGCTTCAGGTTGTCCGCGGCGGCGGCCTCCAGCTCCGCGGCCAGAGCGGCGTCCGCCCCGGTGAGGTCGATGGCGTTGACGTCCTGGTGCGAGGCGAGGGGCGCGGCGAGCTCCGCGGTCCGGTCCGACAGGATGTTCACCACTCCGCCCGGCAGGTCCGACGTCGCCAGCACCTCGCCCAGGGAGAGCGCGGGCAGGGGCGCGTCGGCCGAGGCGACGACGACCGCGGTGTTCCCCGCGGCGATCACCGGAGCGATCACCGAGACGAGGCCGAGGAACGACGACCGCTGCGGAGCCAGCACCGCGACCACGCCCGTCGGCTCCGGGGTGGAGAGGTTGAAGAACGGGCCCGCGACCGGGTTGGCCCCGCCCACGACCTGGCCGATCTTGTCCGTCCAGCCCGCGTACCAGACCCAGCGGTCGACCGCCGCGTCCACGACCGCCGCGGCCTTGGACTTCGACAGCCCCTCGGCGTCCGACACCTCGCGGACGAACTGGTCCCGGCGGCCCTCCAGCATCTCCGCGACGCGGTAGAGGACCTGCCCGCGGTTGTACGCGGTCGCGCCCGACCAGCGGCCGAACGCCTTGCGCGCGGCCACGACCGCGTCACGGGCGTCCTTGCGGGAGGACTGCGGGGCGTTGCCCAGCCACCTGCCCTTCGAGTCCTTCACCTCGTACACCCGGCCGCTCTCGGAGCGGGGGAACGCGCCCCCGACGTACAGCTTGTAGGTCTTGAAGACGCTGATTCGCCCGTCAGACATCGAGGTAGGCCTCCAGACCGTGACGGCCGCCCTCGCGGCCGAAGCCCGACTCCTTGTATCCGCCGAACGGCGAGGTCGGGTCGAACTTGTTGAACGTGTTGGCCCACACCACACCGGCGCGGAGCTTGCTCGCCACCGCGAGGATGCGGGAGCCCTTCTCCGACCAGATGCCCGCCGAGAGGCCGTACTGGCTGTTGTTGGCCTTGGCGACGGCCTCGTCCGGCGTGCGGAAGGTCAGCACCGACAGCACCGGTCCGAAGATCTCGTCGCGGGCGACGGTGTGCGCCTGGGTGACCCCGGTGAAGAGCGTCGGGGCGAACCAGTACCCCGAGGACGGCAGCTCGCAGGGCGCGGACCAGCGCTCGGCGCCCTCCGCCTCGCCGGTCTCGACGAGCGCGCCGATCCGGGCGAGCTGCTCCGCGGAGTTGATCGCGCCGATGTCGGTGTTCTTGTCCAGCGGATCGCCCAGCCGGAGCGTGGACAGCCGGCGCTTGAGCGCGTGCAGCACCTCGTCGTGCACGGACTCCTGCACGAGGAGCCGCGAGCCGGCGCAGCAGACCTGCCCCTGGTTGAAGAAGATCCCGGTGACGATGCCCTCGACGGCCTGGTCGACCGGCGCGTCGTCGAAGACGATGTTCGCGCCCTTGCCGCCCAGTTCGAGGGTGGCCTTCTTGTCCGTGCCGGCGATCTGCCGGGCGATGGCCTTGCCCACGGCGGTCGACCCGGTGAAGGCGACCTTGTTCACGTCGGGGTGCGCGACGAGCGCCTCGCCCGCGTCGCCGTACCCGGTGAGGATGTTGACGACGCCCTTCGGCAGACCGGCCTGCCGGCAGACGTCCGCGAAGAACAGCGCCGACAGCGGTGTCGTCTCCGCGGGCTTCAGCACCACGGTGTTGCCGGTGGCGAGCGCCGGGGCGATCTTCCAGGCCAGCATCAGCAGCGGGAAGTTCCACGGGATGATCTGGCCCGCCACCCCGAGCGGCCGGGGGTCCGCGCCGTAGCCCGCGTGGCCGAGCTTGTCGGCCCAGCCCGCGTAGTAGAAGAAGTGCGCGGCGACCAGCGGGAGGTCCGCGTCGCGGGTCTCCCGGATCGGCTTGCCGTTGTCCAGGGTCTCCAGGACGGCCAGCTCGCGCGAGCGCTCCTGGATGATCCTGGCGATCCGGAAGAGGTACTTGGCGCGTTCGGAGCCGGGCAGCGCCGACCACTTCTCGAACGCCCTGCGGGCCGCCTTCACGGCCCGGTCCACGTCCTCGGCGCCCGCCCGCGCGACCTCGGAGAGCACCTCCTCGGTGGACGGGCTGACCGTCTTGAAGACCTTGCCGTCGGCCGCCTCGGCGAACTCGCCGTCGATGAAGAGGCCGTAGGAGGGGGCGATGTCGACGACGGAGCGGGACTCCGGTGCCGGTGCGTAGTCGAAAGCAGATGCCATGGGGATCAGTCCACCGTCACGTAATCGGGGCCGGAGTAACGGCCGGTGCTGAGCTTCTGGCGCTGCATCAGCAGGTCGTTCAGCAGGCTGGAGGCGCCGAAGCGGAACCAGTGGTTGTCCAGCCAGTCCTCGCCCGCGGTCTCGTTGACCAGGACGAGGAACTTCACCGCGTCCTTGGAGGTGCGGATGCCGCCCGCGGGCTTCACGCCGATCTGCACGCCCGTCCGCTCCCGGAAGTCGCGCACGGCCTCCAGCATGAGCAGGGTGTTCGCCGGGGTCGCGTTGGTGCCGACCTTGCCGGTCGACGTCTTGATGAAGTCGGCCCCCGCCAGCATCCCGAGCCAGGAGGCCCGCCGGATGTTGTCGTACGTGGAGAGCTCGCCGGTCTCGAAGATCACCTTCAGGCGTGCGGAGCCGCACTCGGCCTTCACGGCGACGATCTCCTCGTACACCTTGAGGTAGCGGCCGGAGAGGAAGGCGCCGCGGTCGATCACCATGTCGATCTCGTCGGCCCCGGCCGCCACGGCGTCGCGGACGTCCGCGAGCTTGACGTCCAGCGCGGCACGCCCGGCGGGGAAGGCCGTCGCGACGGACGCGACCTTCACCCCGGAGCCGGCCAGCGCGGCGACGGCGGTCGCCGCCATGTCGGGATAGACGCAGACGGCGGCGGTGCGCGGAGCCGTGCGGTCGGTGGGGTCGGGGTGGACCGCCTTGGCGGCCAGAGCCCGGACCTTGCCCGGGGTGTCCGCGCCTTCCAGCGTCGTCAGGTCGATCATCGAGATGGCGAGATCGATGGCGTACGCCTTGGCGGTGGTCTTGATCGAACGGGTGCCGAGGGAGGCGGCGCGCGCTTCGAGGCCGACGGTGTCGACGCCGGGCAGCCCGTGCAGGAAGCGGCGCAGCGCACTGTCGGACGCCGTCGCGTCGGCGAAGGGGGCGCCTCCCGGCCCGGACGGAGCCGAGGGCTCGGGAGAGGGTGCAGTGGTGGGCATGGTCACCACCTGAGCATATCTACGCGCGTAGCGACCTGTACAGGGCCCCACCTGTTCCGGGCCTTCCCCGGGCGGGGCACGGCCCCTCCGCGCCCCCGGCGCCGCTTCAGGCAGAATCGGCACCATGACGAGCCCCACACCCCCCGCCGAGCCCGCCCACGCCGACCGGACCTACCGGTCGGGCGCCGGGCTGGTCGGCGGCGCCCTGCTGATCCTGCTGGTCGGCTGGATCGGCGGTGACGCGGTGGTCCAGGGCGAGGGACGGGTGCCGTGGCTGGCCCTGGCCGCGCTGCTGGCCCTGGTCCCGCTGATCGTGGCGTTCACGCTGCGGCCCGCGGTGTTCGCCGACGAGGAGCGGATCCGGATCCGCAACCCGTTCCGCACGGTCGTGCTGCCCTGGGCGGACGTGTCCACCGTGCGCGCCGCCTACTCCAGCGAGATCTTCACGCACGACGGCGCCAAGTACCAGCTCTGGGCGGTCCCCGTCTCGCTGCGCGAGCGCAAGCGCGCGGCCCGGAGGGCCTCGCAGCAGGCGCACGACGACCCCTACGGCCGGACCTCCGTGCACGCCGACGTCCGCGACTCCCAGGCCCGCACCGCCGCCGCCGACCAGGCGGTCGGCGACCTCAGGGAACTCGCCGAGCGGGCCGCCCGCAGCGAGGAGCGGGGCACGGCCACCGCGTCGGTCCGCTGGGCCTACGAGGTGATCGCGCCGGCCGTCGTCGGCCTGGTGCTGCTGGTGGTCCTGCTCGCGATCGGCTGACGAGGGCCGGCCGGGACCGGACCTGGCGGGACCGTACGGGCCGCACCGGACCGGGCGGGACCGGCCCGAGCAGGACCGGCCGGCCGCACCGACCAGGACGGGCCTCGGCCCCGGTGCCGGTACGGCCGGCCCCGGTGGGGGCCGGCCGTGCGCCGCGGGCGGTGCCGAAGGGCGCGCGCCGCCGTGGGCGGGCGGACCGTCAGATGCCCGCTGCCGCCGACAGGTCCCGCTTGACGGCGGCGAGCAGTTCCGCGGCCTGTGCGCGGGCCGCGGGGAGCGCGTCCCTGCCGGAGACCGGGACCACGACCTCCAGGTAGCACTTCAGCTTGGGCTCGGTGCCGCTCGGGCGGACGATGACCCGGGCGCCGGTGAGCCGGTAGCGCAGGCCGTCGGTGGGCGGCAGGGTGTCCGTGCCCAGCGAGAGGTCCTCCGCCGAGGTGACGGGGAGCCCGGCCAGGGCGGCCGGGGGTGTCTCGCGCAGGCGCCGCATGGCGTCCGCGATGACCGTCAGGTCCTCGACCCGGACCGACAGCTGGTCCGTGGCGTGCAGGCCGTGCCCGACCGCGAGGTCGTCGAGCAGGTCGAGCAGGGTGCGGCCCTTCTCCTTGAGCACGGAGACGAGTTCGGCGATCAGCAGGGCGGCCGTGATGCCGTCCTTGTCGCGCACCCCGTCCGGGTCCACGCAGTAGCCGAGCGCCTCCTCGTAGCCGTAGCGCAGTCCGTCGACGCGGGCGATCCACTTGAAGCCGGTCAGCGTCTCCTCGTGGCCGAGGCCGGCCGTCCCCGCGATGCGGCCGAGCAGTGAGGAGGACACGATCGACTCGGCGAACACGCCGGAGGCCCCCCGGTCGACCAGGTGGGCGGCCAGCAGTGCGCCCACCTCGTCGCCGCGCAGCATCCGCCAGCCGCCCCCGGCCGAGGGGTCGGGCACGGCGACGGCGCAGCGGTCGGCGTCCGGGTCGTTGGCGATGACGACGTCCGGTTCCGCCCGGCGCGCGGTCGCGAACGCGAGGTCCATCGCGCCGGGCTCCTCCGGATTGGGGAAGGCGACGGTGGGGAACGCCGGGTCGGGCTCCGCCTGTTCGGCCACGAGCACCGGCTCCGGGAACCCGGCCCGGGCGAAGGCGGCCGTCAGGACGGAGGTGCCGACCCCGTGCATCGCGGTGTACACGGTGCGCGCGGACCGGGGTGAGCGGGGGCTGAGGACGGCGTCCGTACGGGCCAGATAGGCGGCCAGGACCTCCTCGCCGAGCACCTCCCAGCCGGACTCCGGACGCGGCACGCCGGCGAGCGGGCCGACCGCCGCGATCGCGTCGGCGATCTCCGTGTCCGCCGGCGGCACGATCTGCGAGCCGTCGCCGAGGTAGACCTTGTAGCCGTTGTCCCGCGGCGGGTTGTGGCTGGCCGTGACCTCCACGCCCGCGACGGCCCCCAGGTGCCGCACGGCGAACGCGAGGACCGGAGTGGGCAGCGGGCGCGGCAGCACCGCGGCGCGCAGACCGGCACCGGTCATCACGGCCGCCGTGTCCCGGGCGAAGTCGGCCGACCGGTAGCGGGCGTCGTAGCCGATGACGACGAGTCCGCCGGACTCGCCCCGCGCCTTCAGGTACGCGGCGAGTCCGGCGGCGGCCCGGATCACGACCGCGCGGTTCATCCGCATCGGCCCGGCGCCGAGCTCCCCGCGCAGCCCCGCCGTGCCGAACTGGAGCGTGCCCGCGAAGCGGTCGGCGAGCGCGGTGAGGTCCTCGGCGTCGATGAGACCGGCGAGCTCCGCACGGGTCTCGGGGTCCGGGTCCTCGGCGAGCCAGGTCCTGGCTCGCGTCATGAGGTCCTGCTGCACGGTGTCCGCCTTTCTGCGGTGGGTGTCCGGTCGGTGGGTGGGGCGGCGGTGCTCAGACCCGGTCGAGCACCCGCGCCAGCAGCGCGCCCATCCGCGTCGCCGAGTCACGGCCCGCCTGGAGGACCTCCTCGTGGTTGAGGGGCTCGCCGCTCAGTCCCGCCGCGAGGTTCGTGACCAGGGAGATGCCCAGCACCTCGGCACCCGCCTCACGGGCCGCGATGGCCTCCAGGACGGTCGACATGCCGACCAGGTCGCCGCCCATGACGCGGACCATGTTGATCTCGGCCGGGGTCTCGTAGTGCGGGCCGGGGAACTGCACGTACACGCCCTCTTCGAGCGTGGGGTCGATCTCCCGGCAGAGCGCGCGCAGGCGCGGCGAGTACAGGTCGGTCAGGTCGACGAAGTTCGCGCCCACGATCGGCGACGCGGCCGTCAGGTTGATGTGGTCGCTGATGAGGACCGGCTGCCCGGGGCGCATGCCCTGGCGCAGACCGCCGCAGCCGTTCGTCAGGATGACGGTCTTGCAGCCCGCGGAGACGGCCGTGCGCACGCCGTGCGCGACCGCCGCGACACCGCGGCCCTCGTAGTAGTGCGTGCGGCCCAGGAAGACCAGGGCGCGCTTCTCGCCGATCCGGTACGAGCGGATCGTGCCGCCGTGCCCCTCCACCGCCGGGGCCGGGAAGCCGGGCAGCGCGGTGACCGGGAACTCGGCCTCCGGGGCGCCGAGCGCATCGCCCGCGGGGGCCCACCCGGAGCCCATCACGAGGGCGACGTCGTGGGTCTCGGCGCCGGTCAGCTCGCGCAGGCGGGCGGCGGCGTCTGCGGCGGCGGCGTGGGGGTCGCCCTGGATGTGGTCCGGAATAACAGATGCGTTCACGCGGACGAGGGTAACCGGTGATTCCCTACGCGCGTAGATGCGGCCGCGCAGAGCATGGCCGGTCCTCTTCGTGCTTTCGTACGAAATCGCCGTGCCGGGCGTGCCGGGTCTCCGGCGGGCCCGCCGAAGGCGTGCCCGGACCCCGGGCGGGGCTCAGCAGGGGTGCTTGCGCAGGTTCATCACGTAGTCGTGCGGCGCGCCGGCGGACTCGGCGGCCTCGGCCACCTCGCCCAGGTACCGCGCGGACGGCAGGCCGCCCTCGTAGCCGTTCAGGACGTACATCCAGGCCGGCTCCTCGCCGTCCAGGGTGTGCACCCGCACCCGCATGCGCCGGTAGATGTCGAGGCCGACACCCTCCCAGCGGTCCATGGAGTCCTCGTCCATCGGGGCCAGGTCGTACAGCGCGACGAACACCTGGGACCGTGGCGCCTCCACCACCGTCGCCAGGGCGCCCTCCCAGCCCATCTGCTCCCCGCCGAAGGTCAGCCGCCAGCCGTTGAGCCAGCCCGTGCTGCGCAGCGGGGAGTGCGGTGCGCGGCGCGTCATCAGCCGCGCGTCGAGGTTGCCGGCGTACGCGGCGTAGAGCGACATGGGTTCGAGGGTACGGGAGGCGGCGCGCGGTGTGCCGGTTCCGGCGAGGAAGATCCCCGGCGCGGGCGGCCCGCGGTGCCGGAGGCCCGGGCCCGGCCAGGCGCGTTCCCGTATGGAGGGCCCCGGGGCGAAGCAGCTTGGCGCGTGCGGGACAATGAATGACGTACTGCATACGCCGGGGCGATCCCCCGGACCCCCGGCCGGGGCGGCAGACGGCCGCGGGATGACACCACGCGAGGCGGACTTTTCGTGACCCGGATCGTGATCATCGGCGGCGGACCCGGCGGCTACGAGGCGGCACTGGTCGGCGCCCAGCTCGGCGCGGAGGTGACCGTCGTCGACTGCGACGGCCTCGGCGGCGCGTCGGTGCTCACCGACTGCGTGCCCTCCAAGACCCTGATCGCGACGGCCGAGGTGATGACCACCTTCGACTCCTCCTACGAGGAGCTCGGCATCATCGTCGCGGACGACACCCCGCACATCGAGCAGGCCGCCCGGGTGGTCGGCGTCGACCTCGGCAAGGTCAACCGGCGGGTCAAGCGCCTCGCCCTCGCCCAGTCGCACGACATCACCGCCTCCGTCACCCGCACGGGCGCCCGGGTCATGCGCGGCCGCGGACGGCTGGAGGGGCTCCAGGCCGCCGACGGGTCCCGCCAGGTCGTGGTGACGGTCGCGGACGGCACCGAGGAGCGGCTCACCGCCGACGCCGTGCTGATCGCGACCGGCGGCCACCCCCGGGAGATCCCGGACGCCCAGCCCGACGGCGAGCGCATCCTGAACTGGACGCAGGTCTACGACCTGGACGAGCTCCCCGAGGAGCTCATCGTGGTCGGCTCGGGCGTCACCGGCGCCGAGTTCGCCGGTGCCTACCAGGCGCTCGGCTCGCGCGTGACGCTGGTCTCCTCCCGCGACCGGGTGCTCCCCGGTGAGGACCCGGACGCCGCCGCCGTCCTGGAGGACGTCTTCCGGCGCCGCGGCATGAACGTCATGGCCCGCTCCCGCGCCCAGTCCGCCAAGCGCGTCGGCGACCGCGTCGAGGTCACGCTGGCCGACGGCCGGGTCATCTCCGGCACCCACTGCCTGATGGCGGTCGGCGCGATCCCCAACACCGCCGGCATGGGCCTGGAGGAGTCCGGGGTCCAGCTCAAGGAGTCCGGGCACATCCGCACCGACCGGGTCTCCCGCACCAGCGCCCCCGGGGTGTACGCCGCCGGTGACGTCACCGGGGTCTTCGCGCTGGCCTCGGTCGCCGCCATGCAGGGCCGCATCGCGATGTACCACGTGCTCGGCGACGCGGTGGCCCCGCTGAACCTGAAGACGGTCTCCTCGAACGTCTTCACCGACCCCGAGATCGCCACCGTCGGCTACAGCCAGGCCGACGTCGACTCCGGCAAGATCGACGCCCGGGTCGTCAAGCTGCCGCTGCTGCGCAACCCCCGCGCGAAGATGCAGGGCATCCGGGACGGCTTCGTCAAGATCTTCTGCCGGCCCGGCACCGGCATCGTGGTCGGCGGCTGTGTCGTCGCCCCGCGGGCCAGCGAGCTGATCCACCCCATCGCGCTCGCCGTGGACAACAACCTGACGGTGGAGCAGATCGCCAACGCGTTCACCGTCTACCCCTCGCTGTCCGGCTCGATCGCCGAGGTGGCGCGCCAGCTGCACACCCGCAAGAGCGCCGACGAGGCGTAGCGGCCGACGGTTCCTGACACCGGCGGGGTCCCCTATATCACCGGGGGGCCCCGCCGATGTACAACTTCTCTTATTCGGCGCAAACTGCTGAAAAGCAACCTGCGGTCACGTTACTGTCAGTTCCGTGTTCGCTGCAGAACGTCGTCAATTGATCCTCGAAATGGTGCGCGCCAACGGGGCGGTATCGCTCCGTGAGCTCGCCCGCGTCGTCCAGACCTCGGAAGTGACCGTACGGCGAGACGTGCGTGCGCTGGAGGCAGAAGGACTCCTCGACCGCCGGCACGGCGGTGCGGTCTTGCCGGGCGGTTTCACGCGGGAGTCCGGCTTTCCGCAGAAATCCCATCTCTCCACCGCGGAGAAGACCGCCATCGCCGACCTGGCGGCCGGACTGGTCGGTGAGGGCGAGGCCATCGTGGTCGGCGCCGGCACGACCACGCAGGAGCTGGCGCGCCGGCTCGCGCGGGTGCCCGGCCTCACCGTGGTCACCAACTCCCTGCTGGTCGCCCAGGCGTTGGCCCATGCCAACCGGGTGGAGGTGGTGATGACGGGCGGGACCCTGCGCGGGAGCAACTACGCGCTCGTCGGCAGCGGTGCCGAGCAGTCCCTCCAGGGGCTGCGGGTGAGCCGGGCCTTCCTCTCCGGGAGCGGGCTGACCGCCGAGCGCGGGCTCTCCACGTCCAACATGCTCTCGGCGAGCGTGGACCGGGCCCTGGTGCAGGCCGCTGCCGAGGTGGTGGTCCTGGCGGACCACACGAAGCTCGGTTCCGACACCATGTTCCAGACGGTTCCCACGGAGCTCGTCACCCGCCTGGTGACGGACCAGCCGCCGGCCCACGACGAGCGCGCGGCCACCGAGCTGCAGGCCCTGGCCGACCAGGGTGTGGAGATCACGGTGGCGGGGCCCGACGCGGAGGCCGCACCGGGTGGTGAGACCCCGCCGCCGGGACGGCAGCCGCGGCAGGAGATGCCGCTGCCGGGCCAGCGGCGCACCCAGGGCGGCCACGGCGGCCCGGGAGGACGCGGCCCGCAGCTGCGGAGCGCGGCCCTGCTGTCGGAGGGCCCGGTGGGCCGGGTCGCGGACATGCGGCGCCGGTAGGCGGGGCGGCGCGGTCGCGCGCCGGGTGCGGGGCGCCGCGGGGCGTCCCGCTCAGCCGCCCCGGGGAGCGTCGGCCGGGTCGGCCTTCAGCCCGCGCAGGGTCAGCCGCAGCAGCCGGTCGGCCAGGGCCGGATCGGCGGGGGACTCCTCCGCCGCCAGCGCGATCGCGTTGGTCAGCTGCAGCAGGTCGTCGATGGACACGTCCGCCCGCACCGAGCCGCTCGCCTGCGCCCGGGTCAGCAGCCGCGCCCCCGCCCGGCGGAGCGAGGTGCGGCACCCGGTCAGCTCCGAGGTCTCGTCCGCCGAGGCCGACATGAGCCCGTGCGCGAGGCCGCGGTACTCACCCGCATGAGTGACCACGGCACCCAGCCACTCCACCAGCGCGGTGCACGGGAGGTCGGCCTCGGCCAGTTCCCGGGAGCGGTCCAGCAGGGCGGTCAGCGCCTCCTGGAACACCGCGTTCATCAGGGCCGTGCGGTTGGGGAAGTGCCGGTAGAGCGTGCCGATGCCGACGCCCGCCCTCCGGGCGATGTCCTCCAGGGACGCGTCGGTGCCCTGGGCGGCGAAGGACGCACGCGCCTCGCGCAGCAGCCGGTCGTAGTTGCGCCGTGCGTCGGCGCGCATCGGCCGGGCCGGTGTCGGTGCCGTGCTCATCGCCCTGTCCTCCTGGTGTCCGCGCCGCGTCCCAAGGATGCCACTGGGGGCCCGGCGGTCGCCGGGCCCCCAGTCGTCGAGAACGAGGAATCAGTCCTTGATCTCGCAGATCGCCGCGCCGGACGAGATCGACGTGCCGACCTCCGCCGACAGGCCCTTCACCGTGCCGGAACGGTGGGCGTTGAGGGGCTGTTCCATCTTCATCGCCTCCAGGACGACGACGAGGTCGCCCTCCTTGACCTCCTGGCCCTCCTCCACGGCGATCTTGACGATCGTGCCCTGCATCGGGGAGGCGAGGGTGTCACCGGACGCGGCGGAGCCGGACTTCTTGGCCGCGCGCCGCTTGGGCTTCGCACCGGCCGCGAGACCCGTACGGGCCAGGCTCATGCCGAGCGAGGACGGCAGCGACACCTCCAGGCGCTTCCCGCCGACCTCGACGACGACGGTCTCGCGTCCGGACTCCTCGTCGGCGTCCTGGTCCGCGGGGACCGCGAAGGGCTTGATCTCGTTGACGAACTCCGTCTCGATCCACCGGGTGTGGACCCGGAAGGGGTCCGCGGTGAACGCCGGGTCGGCCACGACCGCGCGGTGGAAGGGGATCGCGGTGGCCATGCCCTCGACGGTGAACTCGGCCAGCGCACGCGCGGCGCGCTGCAGCGCCTGCTCACGCGTCGCCCCGGTCACCACGAGCTTGGCCAGCAGCGAGTCCCACGCCGGACCGATGACGCTGCCGGACTCCACCCCCGCGTCCAGGCGGACACCGGGGCCGGTGGGCGGGGAGAACAGGGTCACGGTGCCGGGGGCGGGCAGGAAGCCGCGGCCCGGGTCCTCGCCGTTGATCCGGAACTCGAAGGAGTGCCCGCGCACCGCGGGATCGCCGTAACCGAGCTCCTCGCCGTCGGCGATGCGGAACATCTCGCGGACCAGGTCGAGGCCGGTGACCTCCTCGGTGACCGGGTGCTCGACCTGGAGGCGGGTGTTGACCTCCAGGAACGAGATCGTGCCGTCGAGACCGACGAGGAACTCCACGGTCCCGGCGCCGACGTAGCCGGCCTCCTTCAGGATCGCCTTCGAGGCCGCGTACAGCTCCGCGTTCTGCGCCTCGGACAGGAAGGGGGCCGGGGCCTCCTCGACGAGCTTCTGGTGGCGGCGCTGGAGCGAGCAGTCACGGGTGGAGACGACGACCACGTTGCCGTGCTGATCGGCCAGGCACTGGGTCTCCACGTGCCGCGGGTTGTCGAGGTAGCGCTCCACGAAGCACTCGCCGCGGCCGAACGCCGCGACGGCCTCGCGGACCGCGGAGTCGTACAGCTCCGGGATCTCCTCCAGGGTGCGGGCCACCTTGAGGCCGCGCCCGCCGCCGCCGAAGGCCGCCTTGATGGCGATCGGCAGGCCGTTCTTCTCGGCGAACTCCACGACCTCCGCCGAACCCGCCACCGGGTCGGGGGTGCCGGCCACCAGCGGCGCACCGGCGCGCTGGGCGATGTGCCGGGCGGCGACCTTGTCGCCCAGGTCCCGGATCGCCTGCGGCGGCGGCCCGATCCACGTCAGGTCCGCGTCCAGCACGGCCTGGGCGAACTCCGCGTTCTCCGAGAGGAAGCCGTACCCCGGGTGGACCGCGTCCGCCCCGGAGTCCTTGGCGGCCTGGAGCACCTTGGCCATGTCCAGATAGCTGGCGGCCGGGGTGTCACCGCCCAGAGCGAACGCCTCGTCGGCCGCGCGCACATGCAGAGCATCCCGGTCCGGATCGGCGTAGACGGCCACGCTCGCGATACCGGCATCCCGGCAAGCCCGAGCAACGCGGACAGCGATTTCGCCACGGTTGGCGATGAGCACCTTGCGCACGATGACTCCCTCCTTGAGAACAAGCTGAGTTTAGGGACTACCGACACGGCCGTACGACCCGTCCCCAATAGTGAACTTGCCCACACGGAGTGTGATTCGAGGCTTGCTCGAGTCGCGAAATCCCTTGTCGCACCACGGTACGCCGGGACCCTGAACCGCACAGTAGCCACGAAGTGTGGCCCAAGTCTCTGTGCGGACGGTCAACGGCGCGCGGCGTTTCTTTGTGGACTCCCTACGAACGGCCGAGGGAATCTTTGCCGCGGCCACGGCGGTGGCGCGGGCCGGCGGGGCGGGTGCGGGACCCCCGGTCCGGGGCGCTGCCCGCGCCCGGGCCCTTAACGAGCGGGGGGTACCCCCAGTAGGGTCCGCGCTGTACCGGACTTACTACAGGTAACAAGGGGTGGGTGCCGTGGTCCGCAGACCAGTGGCCGTAGTGACCGCGATCGTGCTGTTCGTGGAAGCCGTGGGCATCGTGATCGTCAACGGCGTCCTGGCGACCGTCGCCGACAACCAGAGCATGTCCCTGGCCGGGATGGATCCGGACGCCATGGTCGCCGGCACCTGGGTGATGGGCGGCGTCTCGGGCGTCCTGCTCGTGCTCTGCGGGCTGATACCGCTGCTGGCCGGGATACGCGACCGGGCCCCGGGCCGCCTCGGCCGGATCGCCCTCATCGCCTGCGCGGTCGTCCACGGGGTACTGGGGGCCCTGGCGGTCGGGCTGGTCGGCTGGGCCGCCTTCGCGCTCCTGATGGCGGTCCTGGCGCTGATCGTGCTGACCCTCGTGACGTTCGACCTGCGGGAGCCCGAGGAGGGGGCGGCCGGCGCCGCCGAGGCCCCGGCACCGGCCTGAAACGACGGCCGCTCAGACCCACAAGTCGGTGACGGAGAGGCCCAGTTCGCCGAGCAGCCGGCGCAGCAGCGGCAGCGAGAGGCCGATGACGTTGCCGTGGCTGCCCTCGATCGCCTCGACGAACGGCGCCGAGCGGCCGTCCAGCGTGAACGCGCCGGCGACGTGCAGCGGCTCGCCCGAGGCGACGTAGGCCGCGACCTCGGCGTCCGTGGGCTCGCCGAACCTGACGACGGTGGACGCGGTCTCGGACGCCGTGCGGCCGGTGGCGGTGTCGATGACGCTGTGCCCCGTCCGGAGGATGCCCGACCGGCCGCGCATGGACTTCCAGCGTGCGGTGGCCTCCTCGCCGTCCGCGGGCTTGCCGTACGCCTCGCCGTCCAGCTCCAGCACCGAGTCGCAGCCGATGACCAGAGCGCCCGCGGCCTCGGGGCGGGCCGCCACCGCGGCGGCCTTGGCCTCGGCCAGCACGAGCGCCAGCGCGCCCGGCGTCGGGGCCTCGATCGCGTCCTCGTCGACACCGCTGACGATCACCTCGGGGGCGAAACCCGCCTGACGCAGGAGGCCGAGGCGGGCGGGGGAGGCGGAGGCGAGCACGAGGCGGCGCTGATCAGTCATACCCGCCATCGTAGGCGGGGCCGGGCGCCTCAGCGGACGCCGAGCACGACCATCGCCACGACCATGGCCAGGGCCAGCAGCAGACCCGCGCGGCGCATCATGTCCTGGGCCTCGCGCAGTTCCTTCGGCGGCTCGTTCTCGGGGTCGGACCACAGCATGGTTCCGATGGTGCTCCGGACACGGCTGCGGCGCCTGAGTACGCGTACTCAAGCGCCGCCCACCGCGTCCGGCACGGTGTCCGGAGCCGTTCCCGGCACGTCCACGCAGCCGTTCCCCGCGGCCTCGTCCGCGCCGGTCCCGGCGCCGGTCCCGGCGTCAGGACGGCCAGTACGTCCGCGCCCACGACCGCGGTCCCGGCCGGAGCGTGCCGCCGCGGGCGATCCGCCCGGGGTCCGACCAGGGATCGGGCGGCAGCGGGGCCCCGGACGGCGTCGCGGCCACCGCCGCCGCGCGCGCCCGGACCACGGCGAGGGCCGCGGCGAGCTCCTCCGGGGTCGGATTGCCCCGTACGACCTTGATCATGGTGGCTCCCGTGGTTAGAGGGGGATGTTGCCGTGCTTCTTCGGCGGCAGCGACGCGCGCTTCGTCCGCAGTTGGCGCAGGCCCTTCACCAGGTGCGCCCGGGTGTCGGACGGCAGGATCACCGCGTCGACGTAACCGCGCTCGGCCGCCACGTACGGGTTGAGCAGGGCGTCCTCGTAGCCGGTCATCAGCTCGGCGCGGGTGGCGTCGGGGTCCTCGGCGGCGGCGATGGTGCGGCGGTGCAGGATGTTCACCGCGCCCTGCGCGCCCATCACCGCGATCTGCGCGGTCGGCCAGGCCAGGTTGAGGTCGGCGCCCAGGTGCTTGGACCCCATGACGTCGTAGGCACCGCCGAACGCCTTGCGGGTGATCACCGTGATCAGCGGGACGGTGGCCTCGGCGTACGCGTAGATGAGCTTGGCCCCGCGGCGGATGATGCCGCCGTACTCCTGGTCCACCCCCGGCAGGAAGCCGGGCACGTCGACGAAGGTGAGCACCGGCACGTTGAACGCGTCGCAGGTGCGCACGAAGCGCGCGGCCTTCTCGCTCGCGTCGATGTCCAGGCACCCGGCGAACTGCATCGGCTGGTTGGCGACGATGCCGACCGGGTAGCCCTCCACGCGGCCGAAGCCGGTGACGATGTTCGGCGCGAACAGGGCCTGGGTCTCCAGGAACTCGCCGTCGTCGAGCACGTGCTCGACGACGCTGTGCATGTCGTACGGCTGGTTCGCCGAGTCCGGGATGAGGGTGTCGAGCTCGCGGTCCTCGTCCGTGGTCGCCAGGTCCGCCTCCTCGGGGAAGGCCGGCGCCTCGGAGAGGTTGTTCGAAGGGAGGTAGGACAGCAGGGACTTGACGTACTCGATGGCGTCCTTCTCGTCCCCCGCCATGTGGTGCGCCACGCCCGAGGTGGTGTTGTGGGTGCGGGCGCCGCCCAGTTCCTCGAAGCCGACGTCCTCGCCGGTGACCGTCTTGATGACGTCGGGACCGGTGATGAACATGTGCGAGGTCTGGTCGACCATGACCGTGAAGTCGGTGATCGCGGGCGAGTAGACCGCACCGCCCGCACAGGGCCCCACGATCAGCGAGATCTGCGGGACGACCCCCGAGGCGTGCACGTTGCGGCGGAAGATCTCCGCGAACAGCCCGAGGGCGACCACGCCTTCCTGGATGCGGGCGCCGCCGCCGTCGTTGATGCCGATGACCGGGCAGCCGGTCTTCATCGCGAAGTCCATGACCTTGACGATCTTCTCGCCGTAGACCTCGCCCAGCGAGCCCCCGAAGATCGTGAAGTCCTGGGAGTACACACAGACGGGACGGCCGTCGACCGTGCCGTAACCGGTGACGACCCCGTCCCCGTAGGGGCGGTTCTTCTCGATGCCGAAATTGGTCGACCGGTGTCGTGCGAACTCGTCGAGTTCGACGAAGGACCCCTCGTCGAGCAGGAGCTCGACCCGCTCACGGGCGGTCAGCTTGCCCTTCGCGTGCTGCTTCTCGACGGCACGGGCGGAACCTGCGTGCGTGGCCTCTTCGATACGGCGCTGCAGGTCCGCGATCTTGCCCGCGGTCGTGTGGATGTCGCTCTGCGGCTCGGACATCGGGTGGCGGCTCCCTGCCTGGTCACGGGGACGGCTGGTACATCTGGTGCATCCGGTACGCGTGCCGGACCGCTGCGTGCTCGACGGTGACCTGCCCGTCGGCGGGTCCTTGCTACCGACCCGTAGCGTATCGGCGCGGATACGGTTCGGCAGTGCGTCGTTGGCCACACCTAATGTGGGTTGCATGACACCTCCCGATGCGCCGTACAACCGCTGGTCGGACCTCGACAGGCCGCCCCTGAACGTCGCGGCGCTGCGCCGCGGGCTGCTCGGGCCGGACACCCTGTGGACCTCGGTCGACGTCGTGGACGCGACCGGCTCCACCAACTCCGACCTCGCCGCGCGGGCCGCCGGGGGCGGTCTGGCCGAGGGCACGGTCCTCGTCGCCGAGGAGCAGACCGCGGGCCGCGGGCGGCTCGACCGGAGCTGGACGGCGCCGCCGCGTTCGGGGCTCTTCTTCTCCGTCTACCTGGCGCCCGTCGGCGTACCCGCCGAGCGGTGGGGGTGGCTCCCGCTGCTCGCCGGGGTGGCGACCGCCACCGGCCTCGCGCGCGCGGCGGGCGTCGACATGGCCCTGAAGTGGCCCAACGACCTGCTGGTGACGATCGGCGGCACGGAGCGCAAGACCGGCGGGATCCTCGCGGAGCGCGCCGGGGACGGGGTCGTCCTCGGCATCGGCCTCAACGTCTCCCTGCGCGCGGCCGAGCTCCCCGCCCCGCACGCGGGGTCCCTGGCGCTGGCCGGAGCGGTCTCCACCGACCGCGAGACCCTGCTCCGCGCCGTGCTGCGTTCACTCGAACAGTGGTACGTGCAGTGGCGCGACGCGGACGGCGACGCCGCCGTGAGCGGGCTCCAGGAGGCCTACGCGGCGGGCTGCGCCACCCTCGACCGCACGGTGCGGGCCGAGCTGCCGGGCGACCGGTCCGTCGTCGGCGACGCCGTCGCGATCGACGGCGACGGGCGCCTCGTCCTGGCCACGGACGACGGGCTCCGGGAGCCCGTGTCGGCGGGCGACATCGTCCACCTGCGCGGGGAGCGGGGAGGCCTCACCTGACCAGGCACGTCCGCACATCCGGGTGATGTCTCGCACGACCGGTCCGCAACCGTGCCACCGCGGACGTGAGCCAGGGCACACCTGCCGTATCGTTGAGGCGATCCAGCGACAGATCGGCAGGGCAGTGCGCAGGGAACGGGCAGGAGGCGGCCGGTGACCGTCGACGACACGAACGCCGACGACGGCGCGGAGCCCTCGTCGGGACCGTCCGTCCACTCGACACCGCATCACGAGGTCGACCACACGGCCGAACCGACCGACGACCCGCTCGCCATCCGGCTGGAGTCCCTGATCCTGGGGGCCGACCGCCGCTACACGCCGTTCCAGGCGGCCCGGACCGCCGGCGTCTCCATGGACCTGGCGTCCCGGTTCTGGCGGGCCATGGGCTTCGCCGACATCGGACAGGCCAAGGCGCTCACCGAGGCCGACGTCCTGGCGCTGCGCCGGCTCGCCGGGCTCGTGGAGGCGGGCCTGCTCAGCGAGCCGATGGCCATCCAGGTGGCGCGGTCGACCGGCCAGACCACCGCCCGGCTCGCCGAGTGGCAGATCGACTCCTTCCTGGAGGGGCTGACCGAGCCCCCCGAGCCCGGGATGACCCGGACCGAGGTCACCTACCCGCTGGTCGAGCTGCTCCTGCCCGAGCTGCAGGAGTTCCTGGTCTACGTGTGGCGGCGCCAGCTCGCCGCCGCCACCGGCCGGGTCGTGCAGGCGGCGGACGACGACGAGATGGTCGACCGCAGGCTCGCCGTGGGCTTCGCCGACCTGGTCGGCTTCACCCGGCTGACCAGACGGCTGGAGGAGGAGGAGCTCGGCGAGCTGGTCGAGGCCTTCGAGACCACCTCGGCCGACCTGGTCGCCGCGCACGGCGGACGGCTCATCAAGACCCTGGGCGACGAGGTCCTCTTCGCCGCCGACGACGCGGGCACCGCCGGCGAGATAGCGCTCCGGCTCGTCGAGGCGATGTCCCAGGACACCACGATGCCCGCCCTGCGGGTCGGCATCGCCTTCGGCACGGTCACCACGCGCATGGGCGACGTGTTCGGCACGACGGTGAACCTGGCCAGCCGGCTCACGTCGATAGCGCCGAAGGACGCGGTGCTGGTCGACGGCGCCTTCGCCGCGGAGCTGATCAGGCACGGTGACGCCCCCGCTTCCGAGGCCGAGGAGACCGCGGCGGCGGCCGAGCGGGCCCGGCTGGCGGAGAAGGAGGGCCGGAGCCCGGGCGAGGAGCCGTCGCCGACCCCGTACCGCTTCGGGCTGCAGCCGATGTGGCAGCGGCCGGTGCGCGGACTGGGCGTCGTCGAGCCGTGGCTGCTGGCCCGGCGCGGCAAGCCGTCCTCCTGACGCGGCCGGGGCACGCCCCGCGCGGGGCGCAGCCGCCCGGACCCCCGTCGCTCCGCCCCGGCGGCTGCCCTGCCGGGGACCGGGGGGCAGCCCTTAGGATCCCGGTAACGCTCGTTCACCGGAGGGGTGCAGTCATGGGTGTCACGTCCGAGCAGAGGTTCGGGGAGTTCGTCGTCGTACGGCGCCACGAGGGTCAGGAGCACGTGGCGGAGCTGGTGCTCGACCGCCCCCGGGCGATGAACGCCGTGAGCAGCGCGATGGCGGCCTCCGTCGCCGGGGCCTGCGCCGCGCTCGCCGCCGATCCGGAGGTGCGGGCGACCGTGCTCACCTCCAGCCATGAGCGGGCCTTCTGCGTGGGCGCGGACCTGAAGGAGCGGAACTCCCTGACCGACGCCGAGCTCCTGAGGCAGCGGCCCGTGTCGAGGGCGGCCTACACCGGTGTGCTGGAGCTGCCCATGCCGGTCGTCGCCGCCGTGCACGGCTACGCCCTCGGCGGCGGTTTCGAGCTCGCGCTGGCCTGCGACGTGATCGTGGCCGACCGCACGGCCGTGGTCGGCCTGCCCGAGGTGTCCGTCGGCGTGATCCCGGGCGGCGGCGGCACGCAGCTGCTGCCCCGCCGGGTCGGTGCGGCGCGCGCCGCCGAGCTGGTCTTCAGCGCCCGGCGGGTGGAGGCGGCCGAGGCGCGTGAGCTGGGCCTGGTCGACGACCTGGTCGAGGCGGGCCGGGACCGGGAGGCGGCGCTGGCCCTGGGCGCCCGTATCGCGGCGAACTCGCCGGTGGGGCTCCGGGCGGCCAAGCGGGCGCTGCGGCTGGGGCAGGGGCTCGACCTGCGGGCCGGTCTGGAGGTGGAGGACGCCGCCTGGCGGTCCGTGGCCTTCTCCGGGGACCGGGCCGAGGGTGTCGCGGCGTTCAACGAGAAGCGGAAGCCCAGCTGGCCCGGCGCGTGAGCCGGGGAAGCTTCTGAAGATCATCAGCGCTGCCGAACGGTCACATCAGGGCAAAGCTACCTAAGCTGGGGCCATGGGTGGTGACGATGCGCGGCTGCGCGCCGTGGTGGCGCTGGCACAGACGATGGCTGCGGCCCACACCCCGCGCGAGTCCTGGCGCGCCGCGGCGCTGGGCGCCTGTGAGGCGCTGGGCGGCAGCTTCGCCGCCCTCTCCGTGTGGGAGCGGGACCAGGGCCGGCTGCGCGTGCTGGTGAACGCGGGGGAGCGGGCCGAGGGGGAGGAGGAGTTCCCCGAGTGCGAGGCCTACCCCGTGCACCAGTTCCCGGAGATCACCGAGTTCCTGCATGAGCGGTGGGCGGGCGGCGGCGAGCCCGACGCCTGGGTGGAGACCGCCGACGGCGCCCCGGCCGCCGGTGCTCCGGCCCGCGGCGCCCGCCCCTACTGCCACCAGCGGGTCGCCGCGCTGCGCCGCCGCGGGCGGGGCTGCTGCGTGGTGGCACCGATCGTGCTGCACGGCCGTGCCTGGGGCGAGCTCTACGTGGCCCGGCAGGCCGGGGCCCCGGTGTTCGACCGCGACGACGCGGACTTCGCGACCGTGCTGGCGGCCGTCGCCGCGGCGGGCATCGCGCAGACCGAGCGGCTGGAGGAGGTCCGCAAGCTGGCCTTCACCGACCCCCTGACGGGCCTCGCCAACCGCAGGGCCGTCGACCTCAGGCTCGACGAGGCGGTGGACCTGCACCGCACCGAGGGCGCCGTGGTCAGCCTGGTCGTCTGCGATCTGAACGGCCTCAAGGCGGTCAACGACACACACGGCCACGCGGTCGGCGACCGCCTGCTGGAACGTTTCGGCTCGGTGCTCTCGCTCTGCGGCGCGATGCTCCCCGGCGCCCTGTCCGCACGCCTGGGCGGGGACGAGTTCTGCCTGCTGGTCCTCGGGCCTCCGGCGGACGAGGTGGTGCGGGTGTCCGAGGAGCTCTGCGCGCGCGCCGTCTCCCTGGAGCTGGGCGACGGCGTCGCCTGCGGGGTCGCCTCCACCGGTGACGACATCGGCCCGGTCCGGTCGGCGCGCAGGCTCTTCCGACTGGCCGACGCCGCGCAGTACCGGGCGAAGGCCTCGCACTCCCGTCGGCCGGTGGTGGCGGGGCGCGACGGCGACGTGATCCGGCTCGCCGACTCCCCGCCCGGATCCGCCCACGACCGCCGCGGGCTGCGGGGCAGTCCGCCCGGCGGCGACCGGTGAGGGGCGGCCGCAGGCTCACTGGTGACATGGTGGCTTTCAGTCCGTAGGCTCCTGAATATGGATATGCATACAGTCGTGGTGGGGACGTCCGGCACCACCGCCGAGGACGTCATCGCCGTGGCCCGGCAGGGTGCCCGGGTCGAGCTCTCCGCAGCAGCCGTGGAGGCCCTGGCCGCCGCACGGGAGGTCATCGACGCCCTCGCGGCCAAGCCCGAGCCGGTCTACGGCGTCTCCACCGGCTTCGGCGCCCTCGCCAGCCGGCACATCGGCCCCGGCCTCCGCGCGCAGCTCCAGCGCAACATCGTCCGCTCGCACGCGGCGGGCATGGGCCCGCACGTGGAGCGCGAGGTCGTGCGCGCGCTGATGTTCCTGCGGCTGAAGACCCTCGCCTCCGGCCACACCGGCGTACGCCCCGAGGTCGCGGGGACCCTGGCCGACGTGCTCAACGCGGGCATCACCCCCGTCGTCCACGAGTACGGCTCCCTCGGCTGCTCCGGCGACCTCGCCCCGCTCTCGCACTGCGCCCTGACCCTGATGGGCGAGGGCGAGGCGGAGGGCCCCGACGGCACCGTGCGGCCGGCCGGCGAACTCCTCGCGGAGCACGGCATCACGCCCGTCGAGCTGCGCGAGAAGGAGGGCCTCGCCCTCCTCAACGGCACCGACGGCATGCTCGGCATGCTCGTGATGGCCCTCGCGGACCTGGACAACCTCTACACCGGGGCGGACATCACCGCCGCGCTGTCCCTGGAGGCGCTCCTCGGCACGGACCGGGTGCTCGCCCCGGAGCTGCACGCCATCCGCCCGCACCCCGGCCAGGGCGTCTCCGCGGACAACATGCTGCGGGTGCTCGCCGGGTCCGGCCTCACCGGCCACCACCAGGACGTCGCCCCCCGCGTCCAGGACGCCTACTCGGTGCGCTGCGCGCCCCAGGTCAACGGCGCCGGGCGCGACACCCTCGCGCACGGGCGGCTCGTCGCGGACCGCGAGCTGGCCTCGGCGGTCGACAACCCCGTCGTCCTGCCCGCGGAGGGGCGGGTGGAGTCCAACGGCAACTTCCACGGCGCCCCCGTCGCGTACGTCCTCGACTTCCTGGCCATCGTCGCCGCCGACCTCGGGTCCATCACCGAGCGCCGCACGGACCGGCTGCTGGACAAGAACCGCTCGCACGGGCTGCCGCCGTTCCTGGCCGGCGACGCCGGGGTCGACTCCGGGCTGATGATCGCGCAGTACACCCAGGCCGCGCTGGTCAGCGAGCTGAAGCGGCTCGCCGTCCCGGCCTCCGTGGACTCCATCCCGTCCTCCGCGATGCAGGAGGACCACGTCTCCATGGGCTGGTCGGCCGCGCGCAAGCTCCGCACCGCCGTCGCCGGCCTCACCCGCATCGTGGCCGTCGAGCTGTACACCGCCACGCGCGCCGTCGAGCTGCGGGCCGCCGAGGGGCTCAGCCCCGCGCCCGCCTCGCAGGCCGTCATCGAGGCGCTGCGCGCCGCCGGTGTCCAGGGGCCCGGCCCCGACCGCCACCTCGCGCCGGACCTGGCCGCCGCCGAGACGTTCGTACGGGAGGGCCGGCTGGTCGAGGCCGCGCAGTCGGTGACCGGCCCGCTGGCCTGAGCGCCTGAGCGCCTGAGCGCGCCCGCGGGCCTGACCGGCCGAGGGGCCGGCCGGGTCCCGGGTGTTCAGGCCCGGTCGGCCCGCACCCCGCCCCGGCGCGCCGCGTGGGCGACGAGCCCCGCGCCGACGCAGAGCGACAGCGTGCCGCCGACCAGGTAGGGCGTCGTGTCGACGCCCGCCCCGGTGTCGGCCAGCCGGTCGTCGGCGGTCGGCTCCGCGGTGGCGGAGGCCTGTCGGGCCGGGGCGGGGGAGGCGGCCGACGGACCGGCGGACCCGCCCTGCGGGTCCGCCCCGCCGGTGGCGTTCGCGGAGGGCACGAACCAGAGAGCACCGAGCAGGGTGCCTGCCGCCGTGGAGGTCAGCAGCGTGCGACGAGCCATGGACACGGAACGGATTCCCTTTCGACGACCGGGGGGGGGCAGGGTCCCGCGCCCGCTTCGGGCCGGGCCGGGGGCGGCACCGGGGCACACGGGCCGGGCATGATCCGGGACGAACGGCCCCTGCCCTGCGGGGAGATGCTAAGCAAAGCAGCGGGTCGGGGGAAACCCACAGGTCCGGGGGGCCTTACGCTCCGGCGTATGAGCACTTCACAGACACCCTCATTTGTTCGGCTTCGCGTGGAGATGGTGCTGGAGATCAGTGACGCGGACGCCCTGACCGGCACCGCCCTGGAGAGCATCGCCGCGGATTTCAGCCCCTCCGGCCCCGCCGGGGACGAGTCCCCCGAGGAACGCACGCATGCCGAGGAGACCGTCAGGGAAGACGCAGCGGAGGCCCTCGCCTCGCTGGTCGACCCGTTCGATCTGGTCAGCCAGGTGCCCGGTGTGGAGCTCGCCCAGGCCTCCTGGAGCAGCGAGACGATCGACTACGACCCCGACGCCGAGGACTGGGCCGCCGGCGAGGACGGGGACCAGGAGTACTACGGGATCGAGGACAATGAGACCGACGACGAAGAAGGCGGCGGGCAGCAGGAGCGCTGACACGCGCGGGGCACTCCTCGACGGCGGAGGGAACCGATGCGGTCCCGGGTGCGTCGATGAGTGGTGTTCCCCACATCCTCGCCGGATGTGGAACGGAAGACCCGGTCGCGGTGTTCTTGGAACATTGACGGGCGGTCGCCGCCGGGCGACGCTGTCCGGGGATCTTGGGGAATCGGCAACGATGGAGAAGCGTGTGATGACGGACAGCAAGCGGCGCAGGGGCCTCATGGCCGCGTCCGCACTGCTCGGCGGCGTGCTGGTGCTTTCGGCCTGCAGTGACGACGGCGGTACGAACACGGGCGCGAGCGCCGACAGCTCGAAGACGTCACAGTCGCAGGTGGACGAGGCGGCGGCCAAGGACACCTCCGAGGCGCAGATAACGATCGCGCCGAAGAACGGCGCGACCAACGCGAGCATCAACAACGCCGCGATCGTCACCGTCGCCAAGGGCAAGCTCACCGAGGTCACCATGACCACGGCGGACGGCGCCGCCGTCGAGGGCACCCTCGCCTCGGACGGCTCCAGCTGGAAGCCCAGCGGCCAGCTCGAACGCTCCACGACGTACCGGATCAGCGCCACGGCCGCCGACTCCAAGGACCGTCAGGCGCACGCCAACAGCTCCTTCACCACGGTCTCGCCCGAGAACAGCTTCATCGGGAACTTCACCCCCGAGGACGGCTCCACCGTCGGCGTCGGCATGCCGGTCTCGATCAACTTCAACAAGGCGATCACCAACCGGAAGGCCGTCCAGGACGGCATCAAGGTGACGTCGAGCAGCGGCCAGGAGGTCGTCGGACACTGGTTCAACAACCAGCGTCTGGACCTGCGCCCCCAGGAGTACTGGCAGGGCGGCTCCACCGTCACCCTGAAGCTGTCCCTGGACGGCGTCGAGGGCGCCGACGGCGTCGTCGGCGTCCAGCAGAAGACGGTCACCTTCAAGGTCGGCCGCAACCAGGTCTCCACCGTGGACGCCAAGTCGCACACGATGACGGTCACCCGGGACGGCAAGACCGTCAAGACCATCCCGATCTCCGCCGGATCCTCCGACAACCCCACCTACAACGGCCAGATGGTGATCTCCGAGAAGTTCAAGGAGACCCGCATGGACGGTTCGACGGTCGGCTTCACGGACGACGACGGCAAGGGCGAGTACGACATCAAGGACGTGCCCCACGCCATGCGGCTGTCCACCTCGGGCACCTTCATCCACGGCAACTACTGGGGCGCGAAGTCGATCTTCGGCAGCGTGAACACCAGCCACGGCTGCGTCGGCCTGTCCGACACGAAGGGCGCGGGCGACTCCGGCACGCCGGCCGCCTGGCTGTACGACAACTCCCTGGTCGGTGACCTGGTCATCGTCACGAACTCCCCCGACAAGACCATCGCCCCGGACAACGGCCTCAACGGCTGGAACATGAGCTGGTCGGAGTGGACGGCGGGCTCCGCCGCCTGATCCCTGACGGCCCCCCTCCCCGCACGAAGGCGGCGGTACCCGGACGATCCGGGTGCCGCCGCCTTCGGCGTACACGCGCCGCAGGCGTTCTCATCCCGCTCTCATCGCAGACTTAACTCCTCATCACACCCGCTCCATAGCTTCGCGCCATGTTCTTCACCTACCTCCGGCGCGAGCTGCGCCGCCGCAGAAAGGCGGCGCTCGTCGTCGCCTCGGGGCTCGCCCTCGGCATCGCGCTGGTCATCGTCGTCAGTTCGGTCTCCGCCGGCATGAGCCGGGCCCAGGACCAGGTCCTGGAATCGCTGTACGGGCTGGGCACGGACATGACCGTGACCAAGGCCGCCGCCGCCCCCGGCTCCGGGGGGACCGAGCGGCCCCGGTTCGACTTCGACGCCCAGGACGACGACGACACGACCCAGAGCACGGACCGGGTCATGGTCCAGGGCTTCCAGACGCTCGACGCCGGCACCGTCGACGAGGTGGGCGGGCAGGACGGCGTCGCGGACGCCGTCGGCGGGCTGAGCCTGACCGTCATGAAGGTCGACGGGCAGTTCCGGCGCGGCGAGTTCAAGCAGGACGAGAGCACGGGGCAGAGCCAGGGCGGCCCCGGCGGCGGCCAGGGCGGCGGCGGGCCGCAGGGCCGGGTCGAGGGCGGCGGCGCCTCCTTCGACGTCAACTCCTTCTCCGTGTACGGCACCGACGTCGCCCGGCAGGACCTCGGCCCGCTGACCTCCTCCACGCTCACCGAGGGCCGTACCTTCAAGGCGTCCGAGACCGACGCGAAGGTCGCGGTCGTCGACTCCGCCTACGCCCAGGAGAAGGAGCTCGCGGTCGGCGGGACCGTCACCGTCGCCGGCACCGCCTACACGATCGTGGGCCTCTCGACGGCGGACAGCGGTGACGCGGCCGCCGACGTCTACATCCCCCTGAAGCAGGCGCAGACCGTCGCCGACTCCGCGGACAAGGTCACCACGGTCTACGTCCGGGCCACCGGCTCCCAGCAGATCGACACCGTCAAGTCCGCCATCCAGAAGAACATCTCCGGGACGACGGTCACCACCTCCGCCGACCTCGCCGACACGGTGTCCGGCTCCCTCTCCACCGCCTCCGACCTGGCCTCCAGCGTCGGCAGATGGCTCTCCGTCGCGGTCCTCGCCGCCGCGTTCCTCGTCGCGGGCCTGCTCACCTCCTCGGCGGTCAGCCGCCGCGTGCGGGAGTTCGGCACCCTGAAGGCCCTCGGCTGGAAGAGCGGCCGCGTCACCCGCCAGGTCGTCGGCGAGGCCCTGGTCAACGGCCTGATCGGCGGCGTCCTCGGGATCGCCGTCGGCCTCGCCGGCGCCTACGCCGTGACCGCCGTCAGCCCCACCCTCACCGCCCGGCTCGGCTCCGCCGGCGGTGGCGGCATGGGCGGCGGCGGGCCGATGGGCGGCGGCCCCGGCCGCCAGACCGCCTCCAGGACCCTCGACATCGCCCTGACCGCCCCGGTCTCCCTCACCACGATCCTCGTCGCCGTCGCCCTGGCGGTGGCCGGCGGACTGATCGCGGGAGCCTTCGGCGGCTGGCGGGCCTCCCGGCTGCGGCCGGCCGACGCGCTGCGCCGCGTCGCGTGACACCGCCCCGCACCAGCCCCGTCCGTACGTAGCAGCAGGAGTTCATCCATGTACCAGCTCAAGGGCGTCACCAAGCGCTACCTGCGCGGCAGGAACCCCGTCGACGCGCTCGCCGGTGTCGACCTCACCATCGAGGACGGCGGACGGCTCGTCATCCAGGGCCCGACCGGCGGAGGCAAGTCCACCCTCCTGCAGATGCTCGGCGGACTGGACCGGCCCACCTCCGGCACCGTCGAACTCGACGGCGTCGACCTGGCCGCGCTCCCCGAGTCCCGCCTCACCAAGGTCCGTGCCGAGTCCATCGGATTCGTCTTCCAGAGCTTCAACCTGATCCCGACGCTCACCGCCCAGGAGAACGTCGAGACCGCCCTCGTCCCCCTCGGCCTCGGTGCGAAGGCCCGTCGCGAACGCGCCGCCGAGGCACTGGAGTCGGTGGGCCTCGGCGACCGTCCCACCCACCTGCCGGGCGAGATGTCCGGCGGCCAGCAGCAGCGCGTCGCGATCGCCAGGGCCCTGGTCAAGCGGCCGAAGGTGCTGCTCGCCGACGAACCCACCGGCAATCTCGACGAGTCCATGCGCGACGAGATCATGGACCTGCTCGACGGGCTGTGGAAGGAGCACGGGCTGACCTTCGTGATGGTCACGCACGACAGCTCGCTGGCCCGCAAGGCGCCCCGGGTGGCGACCATCCGCAAGGGCAGGGTGACGGTGACGGAGAACGCCGCGGCCTGACCGGCGGCCCCGTGGACCTCACAGCCGTCCTCCTCCGGCTGTGAGGTTCACCACCCGCGCGGCCCCGCACACCGGGCGCCGTGCGGCCCCGCACCCCCGCGGCGGAGAGGGGCGGGCGGCCCGGGGACCTGCGCGCCGAGGTGAACACCGTGGCCACGGTGTGGACGTCGGCCGCGGGCGGCCGGGCCGCACTGCGAGACTTGCCGGGTGCAACGGCCCCCACGGGCCGGGGGCGCCTCCGGGGACAGGGAGCGCCGACACGCACGAGCCCACCCACGGAAGGTTGATCAGATGCCGGCCAGTTCCGACTCCCTCACCCCGCGCGCCGCCGAGAGCCGCGTCATCGAGCCGCTCTACGCGGAGATCCTGCGGCGCAACCAGGGCGAGGGCGAGTTCCACCAGGCGGTGCGCGAGGTCCTGGACACCCTGGGCCCGGTGCTGGCGCGGCGCCCGGAGTTCGTCGACGCCCGCATCATCGAGCGGATCTGCGAGCCCGAACGGCAGCTGATCTTCCGGGTCCCGTGGTCGGACGACGCCGGCGACATCCACGTCAACCGCGGCTTCCGCGTGGAGTTCTCCAGCGCGCTCGGCCCCTACAAGGGCGGACTGCGCTTCCACCCCTCCGTCAACCTCGGCATCGTGAAGTTCCTCGGCTTCGAGCAGATCTTCAAGAACGCCCTGACCGGCATGCCGATCGGCGGCGGCAAGGGCGGCGCGGACTTCGACCCCAAGGGCCGGTCCGACGCCGAGGTCATGCGGTTCTGCCAGTCGTTCATGACGGAACTCCACCGCCACCTGGGCGAGTACACCGACGTCCCGGCCGGTGACATCGGCGTCGGCGGCCGGGAGATCGGCTACCTCTTCGGCCAGTACAAGCGGATCACCAACCGCTACGAGTCCGGCGTGCTCACCGGCAAGGGCCTCGGCTGGGGCGGCGCGCAGGCCCGCACCGAGGCGACCGGCTACGGCTGCGTCCTGTTCACCGCCGAGATGCTGCGCGTGCGCGGCGAGTCCCTGGAGGGCCAGCGCATCGCGGTGTCCGGCTCCGGCAACGTGGCCATCTACGCCATCGAGAAGGCCCTGCAGCTCGGTGCGACCGTGGTCACCTGCTCCGACTCGGGCGGCTACGTCGTCGACGAGAAGGGCATCGACCTCGACCTGCTCAAGGAGATCAAGGAGACGGGCCGCGGCCGGATCTCCGAGTACGCCGAGCGGCGCGGCGAGCACGTGCGGTACGTCGAGGGCACCGGCGTCTGGAACGTCCCCGTGGACGTCGCCCTGCCCTGCGCCACCCAGAACGAACTCCACGAGGCCGACGCGCTCGCCCTCGTGCGCAACGGCGTGAAGGCGGTCGCCGAGGGCGCCAACATGCCGACCACCCCGGAGGCCGTCCACGTCCTCCAGGAGGCGGGTGTCGCCTTCGCGCCCGGCAAGGCGGCCAACGCGGGCGGGGTGGCCACCAGCGCCCTGGAGATGCAGCAGAACGCCTCCCGCGACTCGTGGACCTTCGCCCACACGGAGGACCGGCTCGCGGAGATCATGCGCCACATCCACGACTCCTGCCACACGACCGCCGAGAAGTACGGCAGCCCGGGCAACTACGTGGTCGGCGCGAACATCGCGGGCTTCGAGATCGTCGCCGAGGCCATGCTGGCGCAGGGCCTGATCTGACCCCGCCCGGGCCTCCGCGGTCCGGCCCGCCCGGCCCCGCCACCCGCGCGACCCGGTGGCCGCGACCGCGGAGGCCCGCCCGGCCCCGTAGGGCCGGTGTGCCCCGCGGGGCCGGGCGGGCCGGCCCCAGGACGACGCACCGGATGCCCGGCGTACCCGAAGGGCCCGCGGACACCGGTGAATTCACCGATGGCGCCAGGGCCCCGCGCCCCGACCCTGGTCAGGTCAGGCACCCGCATCCCGCACCCCCGTCAGGAGCGCCCCATGCGTCGTCGTCCGTCCCGCCGGCTTCTCGGCGTCCTCGCCGCCGTCACGGTCGCGTTGTCCCTCTTCACCCCGGCGTCCACGGCGGGCGCGGCCCCCGCCGCGACCCCCACCGCCACCTCGGCGGACCGGGCCGCCGGCGCCGCCGCCCAGCCGCTGTCGACGAGCACACCGGTCGTCTTCGTCCACGGCTACACCGGCAGCGCCGCGAACTGGGTCACCGCCATGAGCGTCTTCCGGCTCAACGGCTGGTCCAGCTCCAAGCTCTTCGCGTACGAGTACGACTCCTACGGCGACAACATCACCAACGCCCAGGGCCTGGCGTCCTTCGTCGACACCGTGAAGTCCCGGACCGGCGCGAGCAAGGTCGCGCTCGTCAACCACTCGATGGGCGGCCTCGTCAGCCAGTACTACCTGAAGGTGCTGGGCGGGAACACCAGCGTCAGCCACCTCGCCTCGATCGCGGGCGCGAACCACGGGACCACGTTCGCCTCCGCCTGCCTGATCTACACGACCTGCCGGCAGATGTACCCGGGCTCCTCGTTCATCGCGCAGATCACCTCGGGCGACGAGACCCCCGGCGACACGCAGTACGCCACCTGGTACTCCGCGTGCGACGGCGTCATCCTGCCGTACACCAGCACCAGGCTGACCGGTGCGACGAACAACCTCGTGGCCTGCCAGACCCACATCGGCTTCCTGGCGGACACCGTCGTGCTGGGCCGGATCGCGCGCTTCGTCGCCTCCTGAACCGGGCGCGCCCCGTCCCCGGCAGCCCGTGAAGGGTGCCGGGGACGGGGCGCGTCGTGCGACCGGGCGGTGTCCGCCCTGTGAGGGGGCTCAGGCCTCCGGAGCCGGGGCGATGCCCGTCGGGCAGGCGCGGCCCCAGTTCGTCGCGGAGGGGGACTCCAGCGTCGCGCCGGTGCCGCCGATGCCGCAGTAGCCGTCGGGGTTCTTGTCGAGGTACTGCTGGTGGTACGCCTCGGCGGGCCAGAAGGTGCGGCCCTCCGCCGGGAGGATCTCCGTGGTGATCTCCTTGAAGCCCGCGGCCGTCAGCACCCGCTGGTACGCCTCACGGGACGCCTCGGCGGCCTCCGCCTGCTCGGGGGAGTGGGTGTGGATCGCCGAGCGGTACTGCGTACCGACGTCGTTGCCCTGGCGGAAGCCCTGGGTCGGGTTGTGGGACTCCCAGAACAGCTTCAGGAGCTCGGCGTAGCTCACGACCTGCGGGTCGAAGACGACCCGGACGGCCTCCGTGTGGCCGGTCAGGCCGGAGCAGGCCTCCTCGTACGACGGGTTCTCGGTGTAGCCGCCCTGGTAGCCGACGAGCGTCGTCCAGACGCCCTCGGTCCGCCAGAACGTGCGCTCGGCGCCCCAGAAACAGCCCAGCGCGAAGTCGGCGACCTCCAGGCCCTGCGGGTACGGGCCGGTCAGCGGGTTGCCGAGGACCGTGTGGCGGGAGGGCACCGTGAACTCGGGGACGGGGCGGCCGCGCAGTGCCTCCTCCGGGGTGGGGAGCTGCGGGGTGCGGTGGGTCAGGAACATGCGGGGGCTCCTCCGGGGTCGGGGTTCGCTCCGTACAACGCCGCGGGAGCGCCGCGGATTCCGCGGTCTCAGGCCGCAGGGGCCGGCGGATCGCGACGTTCGTCACCCTCGCCCTGCGCACCGGCCGGATTCTCGTAGGAGGCCAGGTACGCGGCGGTCTTCCGGCGTGCGCGCAGCCAGAAGAACACCGCGAGGCCGAGCAGGATCAGCGGGATCAGTCGTGCCATGGGGTGCCGGTCCATTCCTTCGGGGGGCGGGGCGGGGGTGCCGTGATCAGTGCAGCAGGGTCGCGGGGCTGCCGCCGTTCGCCTCGTACCCGGCGACGGCCAGCGCCCGGTACACCGTGTACTCGGCGGCCGGGTCGGGGTTCTGGGTCCAGGGGAGCGCGCCGACGTGGCCGTCGATGTGGACGAGCTGGTGCATCGCCTCCGACCAGCGCTCCATGCGGACGAGGAAGAGGACCAGCAGGTGCCGGACGTGCGCGAGCATCGGGTCGTCCGCCCGGGCCGCGTGCACGGCGAACATCGCCCCCTCCACCGCCTTCGTCACCACGACGCCCCGGTAGAAGCCCTGCACCAGATTGACCTCGGGCAGGTGCTCGTACACCGCGAACAGCGGCAGCGCGGCGAGCAGCGAGCCCTGCGGGGCGCGCGCGGCGGCGGCCGTCGCGAAGCGGTCGGCCTCCTCACGGGAGCCGTGCCACTTCTCGCACCAGAAGTGCAGGGCCGCGATGTGCGCGCCCATGTGCGCGGGCGCACGGTCGATGATCTTCGCCCAGACCTGGTCGAACTGCTCGTGGGAGTAGCCCAGACCGCGGGCGACGGCCAGTTCCACGATGTACGGGACGGGGTCGCCCGGCGCCAGCAGGGCCGCCTCGCCGCAGACCGTGCGGGCCTCCTCCAGGATGATCCGGAAGTCGTCGGTGCCCACCGTGCCGGTGCGCCACGCCTGCTGCACCAGGAACTCGGCGTGCACCGCCGCCGCGCCCGCGTCCTTCGGAGCCTCGGCCCGCCACGCCCTCAGCCACGCGCCGCCCTCACCGGGCCGCTGCGCCAGCTCCAGGGAGGCCGCACCGGCGAACGCCTGCACCCGCTGCCAGCGGATCTCGCTCTCCTTGGGCGTGCCCGCGAGCAGTTGGGAGGCGGCCTTCCAGCTCCGGGTGCTCTGGACGACGTCGAGGACGTCGAGCAGGTCCCGGTCGGGACCCGGCATCCGGACGTCCAGCTCCTCCTGGCGCGCGAAGCCGTAGGTGTCCGGGTCGGCGGCGTCGGGCGAACCGGGCGCGACCTGACGGATACCGCCGCGGCGCCGCATCAGGAACGGGCCGGCGACCGCGCCGAGCATGCACAGGGCGAGCAGGAACCACAGAATCTCCATGCGGCCCATTGTCCCCGGACGGGTGGGCGGGCGGCGAGTGGCCTCTCCCACCCCGTGCGACGAACTACGCTCGGGCCCCATGAGCGACCAGCACAGCTTCGAGACCCTTGCGATCCACGCCGGCAACACGGCGGATCCCCTCACCGGCGCGGTGGTCCCGCCGATCTACCAGGTGTCCACGTACAAGCAGGACGGCGTCGGCGGACTGCGCGGCGGTTACGAGTACAGCCGCAGCGCCAACCCCACCCGCACGGCGCTGGAGGAGAACCTCGCGGCGCTGGAGGGCGGCCGGCGCGGGCTCGCCTTCGCGTCGGGCCTGGCCGCCGAGGACTGCCTCCTGCGCACGCTGCTGACCCCGGGCGACCACGTGGTCATCCCGAACGACGCCTACGGCGGCACGTTCCGGCTCTTCGCCAAGGTCGCCGCGCGCTGGGGCGTGGAGTTCTCGGTCGCCGACACCTCGGACATCGGCGCGGTACGGGCCGCGCTCACCCCGCGCACCAAGGCGATCTGGGTGGAGACGCCCTCGAACCCGCTGCTCGGCATCACCGACATCGAGGCCGTCGCGGGAGTGGCCCGGCAGGCGGGTGCACGGCTGGTGGTCGACAACACCTTCGCCAGCCCCTACCTCCAGCAGCCGCTCTCGCTGGGCGCCGACGTGGTGGTGCACTCCACCACGAAGTACATGGGCGGGCACTCGGACGTGGTCGGCGGCGCGCTCGTGACCGGCGACCCGGAGCTGGCCGAGGAACTCGCGTACCACCAGAACGCGATGGGCGCGGTGGCCGGTCCGTTCGACGCGTGGCTGGTGCTGCGGGGCATCAAGACCCTCGCCGTCCGCATGGACCGCCACGACGAGAACGCGACCCGGGTCGCCGACCTGCTGACCCGGCACCCCAAGGTGACCCAGGTCCTCTACCCCGGGCTGCCGGAGCACCCGGGCCACGAGATCGCCGCCAAGCAGATGAAGGCCTTCGGCGGCATGGTGTCGTTCCGGGTCGCGGGCGGCGAGGAGGCGGCGGTCGAGGTCTGCGACCGCGCGAAGCTCTTCACGCTCGGGGAGTCGCTCGGCGGCGTCGAGTCGCTGCTGGAGCACCCGGGCCGCATGACGCACGCGTCCGCGGCGGGCTCCCCGCTGGAGGTGCCGGCCGACCTGGTCCGGCTGTCCGTCGGCATCGAGAACGCCGACGACCTGCTGGCCGACCTCACCCAGGCGCTCGGCTGACCGGCACCCCTCCCGGCCGGCGGACGGCAGACGTCCGGCGGCCGGGACCTCGGCCCGGCCGCCGGACGACGACGGTTCCGCGGTGGTCAGACCGCGACCTTCTCGTCCTCCAGCGAGCCCCGGATCTGCTCGCGCAGTTCCGGGCTGTCGGTGTGCTCGTGGACCGAGACCGCGTGTTCGGCGGCGGCCCGGACGACTTCGTCCTCCTCACCGGAAATGGTGAGCGTGCAATGGGTGACGCTCGGGTACCTGCGGCAGTCGGCGATCTTCCGTGTCATGGCGGCCTCCTCGACTCGCGAGTTCAGGCACTTCCAGGGTAGGTCCGCCCGGCCCGGCCGACAGCCGGGCGCACCGCGCGCGACCGCGGGTGCGGAGGCTCAGCCCTCCTGCGCCGGCTGGTTCACCGCCTGCCGGGCCGCCAGCGAGCCGTTGAACCGGGTCAGCAGGGAGCAGAACACCTCGCGCTCCTCCTCGGTCCACTCGCCCGTCACCTGCGACATCAGCTCCCGCCGCGAGGCACGGACCTCCTCCAGGCGGGACTGCCCGCGCGGCGACAGCTGCAGCACGACCGCACGCCCGTCCTCCGGGTGCGAGGTGCGCTTGACCAGCCCCGTGTCGACCAGCGGCGCGACCTGCCGGGTCACCGTCGACGAGTCGATCCCCATGCCCGCGGCCAGCGCCTTCACGCCCATGGGCCCTTCCGCGTCGAGCCGGTTGAGCAGCAGATAGGCCGCCCGGTCCATCGAGTTGCGGACCTGGCCGACACCGCCGAGGCGGGTCTGTTCGGCACGTCGCGCGAAGACGGCGACCTGGTGCTGGAGCGCGTCGAGCAGGTGGTCCGTTCCCGGATGTCCGGGGGCCGCGCCCCCGGAAGGAGACGCAGCAGTCGTCATGTCCTGAGGGGGCATGGCCGGGGGCTCTCTTCGTGCGGTGTCGGATGGGTGGGGGACAGAGTACGCGGCCACGGGGCGGCGTGGAGCAGTGCTGCACAAACCGGTGGACACCGCCGCGGGCCGCCGTGAGACGCGACGGCTCCGCGGCCCGTGAGCTGCAAGACTTGCCGTCATGACCTTCCGTGCGCCAGCCCCCTTCCCCCCGGTGATCCTCGACGACGTCCGAGGCGCCCGGAAGATGCTGTCCGGGGTGGCCAGAGCGACCGCGATGGAGGGCAGCCGGCACCTCAGCTCCCTGGTCGGTGCGCCGGTCCACCTCAAGTGCGAGAACCTCCAGCGCACCGGCTCGTTCAAACTGCGCGGCGCGTACGTACGGATCGCCGGACTCAGCCCCGTCGAACGGGCGGCCGGGGTGGTGGCCGCCAGTGCCGGAAACCATGCGCAGGGTGTCGCACTCGCGTCTTCGTTGCTCGGCGTACGCTCCACGGTCTTCATGCCGGTCGGCGCGCCCCTGCCGAAGGTCGCGGCGACCCGGGACTACGGGGCCGAGGTCCGGCTGCACGGCCAGGTCGTCGACGAGACGCTGGCCGCCGCCCAGGAGTACGCCGAGGAGACCGGGGCGGTCTTCATCCACCCCTTCGACCACCCGGACGTGATCGCGGGGCAGGGCACCCTCGGGCTGGAGATCCTCGAACAGTGCCCGGAGGTCCGCACGATCGTCGTCGGCATCGGCGGGGGCGGTCTCGCCGCCGGGATCGCCGTCGCGGTGAAGGCACTGCGCCCCGACGTCCGGATCGTCGGGGTCCAGGCCGCGGGCGCCGCGGCCTTCCCGCCCTCGCTCGCCGCCGGGTACCCGGTGATGCTCGGATCGGCCCAGACCATGGCCGACGGGATCAGGGTGGGACGGCCCGGAGACCTCACGTTCCCGCTGGTCAGGGAGCTGGTGGACGAGGTCCGCACGGTCTCCGAGGACGAGCTGTCCAGCGCGCTGCTGCTGTGCCTGGAGCGGGCCAAGATGGTCGTCGAGCCGGCCGGGGCGATCCCGGTCGCGGCCCTGCTGAGCGATCCCGGGGCCTTCCGCGGCCCCGTCGTCGCCGTGCTGTCGGGCGGCAACGTGGACCCCCTGCTGATACAGCGCATCCTGACCCACGGCATGGTCGCGGCGGGCCGCTACCTGAGCCTGCGGGTCCGGCTCACCGACCGGCCGGGAGCGCTGGCCGCGATGCTCGCCACGCTGTCCGTCGCCGACGCGAACGTGCTCGACATCAGCCATGTGCGGACCGACCCGCGGCTCGGGCTCACCGAGGCGGAGGTGGAGCTCCACCTGGAGACGAAGGGCCCGGAGCACTGTGAGGAGGTCGCCGCCGCGCTGCGTGCCGCCGGTTACCTCGTACGGGTCTGAGCGACCCGGATTCCCGCGCGGAAAACCGGTTGTGTGTCGCGATGTATCGCGTTACGGTGCATCGCCCGAACGCGCGGTGTTCCCCTCCTCCGGGGGCCGGGAACTCTACGATCCGCTCAGGAACGCACGTGACACCACTGGGGGAACACGTATGCCAGGCGCCATCCATGCCGAGGGTCTGGTCAAGACCTTCGGCGACGTACGAGCACTGGGCGGCGTCGATCTCGACGTGCCCGAAGGGACCGTCCTCGGTCTGCTGGGGCCCAACGGCGCCGGCAAGACGACCGCCGTCCGCGTCCTGACCACCCTGCTCCGGCCGGACAGCGGCCGGGCCGTCGTGGCGGGCATCGACGTGCTGAAGGATCCCGACGCGGTACGCCGCTCGATCGGCCTCTCCGGCCAGTTCGCGGCCGTCGACGAGTACCTCACCGGCCGGGAGAACCTCCAGATGGTCGGGCAGCTCTACCAGATGAGCTCCCGCGACGCGAAGAAGCGGGCCGGGCAGCTCCTGGAGAGGTTCAACCTCGCCGACGCCGCCGACCGCACCGCCAAGACCTACTCCGGGGGCATGCGCCGCCGTCTCGACCTGGCGGCCGCGCTCGTCGTCTCCCCGCCGGTGATGTTCATGGACGAGCCCACCACCGGACTCGACCCGCGCAACCGGCAGCAGCTGTGGGAGGTCATCGAGGAGCTCGTCGCGGGCGGCACGACCCTGCTGCTGACCACCCAGTACCTGGAGGAGGCCGATCACCTCGCCCACGACATCTGCGTGATCGACCACGGCCGGGTCATCGCCCGCGGCACGTCCGACCAGCTCAAGTCCCGCACCGGCGGCGAGCGGGTCGAGGTCGTCGTGCACCGGCCCGAACAGATCGAGCCGGCCCGCTCGGTGCTCGCCGCGTACGGCAAGAGCGAGATCGCCGTCGCCGAGCACACCCGCAAGCTGACCGTCCCGGTCACCGGCGGGGCCAAGCTGCTGGCCGAGGTCATCCGCGACCTCGACTCCCGGGGCGTGGAGATCGACGACATCGGGCTGCGCCGCCCCACCCTGGACGACGTCTTCATCTCCCTCACGGGCCACGCGGCCGAGCTGGGGAAGAACGGCACCGACACGACGGACGAGGCCGCACAGGGCCCGAAGGAGGGCGCACGGTGACCGCCGTCACGCAGACACCGGACCTGACACCCCCCAGGACCCGCGGGGCGCTGAGCCGGTCGGTGGCCGACTCGCTGGTCGTCGCGCGGCGCAATCTGATCCGCATGGCGCGGATCCCCGAGATGGTGATCTTCGGCCTGGTGCAGCCCATCATGTTCGTGGTGCTGTTCACCTACGTGTTCGGCGGCTCCATCAAGGTGGGCAGCTCCCTCTCGCCCACGGCCTACAAGGAATTCCTGATGGCCGGGATCTTCGCCCAGACCGTCACCTTCGCCACCGCGGGGGCCGGGGCGGGCATCGCCGACGACATGCACAAGGGGCTGATCGACCGCTTCAGGTCGCTGCCGATGGCCCGCGGCGCCGTCCTCACCGGACGCACCCTCGCCGACCTCGTGCAGACCGCGCTCACCCTCGTCGTGCTCGCCGGAGTGGCCCTGGTCATCGGCTGGCGGACCCACGAGAACGTCGCCAAGGTGCTGGCCGGCTTCCTGCTGCTGCTCCTGCTCGGGTACGCGTTCTCCTGGATCGGCGCGCTGATCGGCCTCGTGGTGCGCACCCCGGAGGCGGCCACCTCCGGAGGACTGATCTGGCTCTTCCCGCTGACGTTCATCTCGAACGCCTTCGTGGACGCCAACCAGATGCCGACCGTCCTGCGCCACATCGCGGAGTGGAACCCCTTCAGCGCCACCGTGGCGGCCTGCCGCGAGCTCTTCGGCAACGTGCCGCCGGGCTTCGTGACCTCGGACGCCTGGCCGATGCAGCACCCGATCAGCGCCTCGGTGATCTGGTCGGTCCTGATCATCGTGGTCTTCCGCACCCTGGCGGTCCGCAGGTACCGCTCGGCCACCGCCTGACCCCGGACACGCCCGAGCCCCGGCCGCGGCCGGGGCTCGGGCGGTTCGCTGCGGCTCAGCCCTGGTAGGGCTTGGCCGAGACGATCTTCACGGTGGCCTTCTTGCCGTTCGGCAGCTCGTACTCCGCGTCGTCGCCCACCCGCTTGCCGTTCACGCCGGTCCCGAGCGGGGACTGCGGGGAGTAGGTCTCGATGTCGGTGCTCGCGTACTCGCGGGAGGCGAGCAGGAACGTGACCGTGTCGTCCGGGTCGCCGTCGAAGGCGATGGTCACGACCATGCCGGGCTCGACCACGCCGTCGTCGGCCGGGGCCTCGCCGACCTTCGCGTGCTCCAGGAGCTGGGTCAGCTGGCGGACCCGGAGCTCCATCTTGCCCTGCTCCTCCTTGGCCGCGTGGTACCCGCCGTTCTCGCGGAGGTCACCCTCCTCGCGGGCCGCCGCGATCTTGACGGAGATCTCCGTGCGCGCGGGACCAGACAGGTACTCCAGCTCCGCCTTGAGCTGGTTGTACGCCTCCGGCGTGAGCCAGGTGACGTTATCGCTGGTCTGGGTCACAGGGTGCTCCTCGTCGGTGCTGGGAATACAAAGCAACGCCCTACCTGGAGCATGCGCTGCTACAGGTGGGCGAAACAACGAGCCTAACAATTCCGCGCGAAAAGGGGGAGAAGGTAAACCGTCCCACGCGCGTCCGCACCGGCCGGCGCGTGAGCGCGGCCTCCCGGACGGTGCGCCCACCGGGCGCGGTCAGCCTCCGGCGGTGCACCCCGTGAGCTCCACCGCGGTCGCCCGGGAGGTGGTGCGCAGCGAGACGACCTCGTCGATCCGCTCGGTGCGCCCGTCGAACCGGAAGTCCGCCCGCCCGACCTCCGCGCCGTCCTCGCTCAGCGCGCGGAGCGTGCAGCGGCCCTCGACGTCCCGGTCCTTGCGGACCTCCAGGTGCGCCTCGGCCCGGCCGTCCGAGACGACCTTCGACTTGATCAGCTCGGCGCTGACGTCCTGGCCCGCCACGTAGGAGTAGCCGAACCAGCCGATCACGGCGAGGAAGGCCACCCCCAGCACCGAGCCGACGATCTTCAGCGTGCGGTCCGCGCGTTCGTCCCGCGACCGGCCGTAACGCCCCTCGGGCAAGGCCTCGCGCACCGCCGTCATGATCGTTCCTCCCGTACCGGGGATCGAGGAATTTTCCACCCCCCGGTTCAGTCACTATAGAAGCCGACCACTGCGACGAATCACTGAGGACCGAGTCTTGACCGAGCAGCTGCGACTGATGGCCGTTCACGCCCACCCCGACGACGAGTCGAGCAAGGGCGCGGCCACCATGGCCAAGTACGTGTCCGAGGGGGTGGACGTGATGGTCGTCACCTGCACGGGGGGCGAACGCGGATCCATCCTCAACCCGAAGCTCCAGGGGGACGCGTACATCGAGGCCCACATCCACGAGGTGCGCAAGAAGGAGATGGACGAGGCCCGGGAGATCCTGGGCGTCCGGCAGGAGTGGCTCGGCTTCGTCGACTCGGGCCTTCCCGAGGGCGACCCGCTGCCCCCGCTCCCCGAGGGCTGCTTCGCCCTGGAGGACGACGAGAAGGCGGCGGGCCGGCTCGTCGCGAAGATCCGCGCGTTCCGTCCGCAGGTGATCACCACCTACGACGAGAACGGCGGCTACCCGCACCCCGACCACATCAAGACCCACACGATCTCGATGATCGCGTTCGAGGGGGCGGCGGACACCGAGAAGTTCCCCGAGACGGAGTTCGGGCCGGCCTGGCAGCCGCAGAAGCTCTACTACAACCAGGGCTTCAACAAGCCCCGCACGGTCGCCCTGCACGAGGCGCTCCTCGCCCGCGGGCTGGAGTCCCCGTACGCCGACTGGCTGGAGCGCTGGAAGGAGTTCGAGCGCGCCGAACGCACGCTGACCACGCACGTTCCGTGCGACGACTTCTTCGAGATCCGCGACAAGGCGCTGATCGCGCACGCCACGCAGATCGATCCGGACGGCGGCTGGTTCCGGGTGCCGATGGACATCCAGCGGGAGGTCTGGCCGACCGAGGAGTACGAGCTCGCCAAGTCGCTGGTCGACACCTCCCTCCCCGAGAGCGACCTCTTCGCGGGCATCCGCGACAATGCCTGATATGTACGCGACCCAGGCACTGACCCAGCTCGTCCCGTTCGCCGCCGACGAGCTCGACAAGAACAAGGTGACGCCCGGCGTCCTCGGATTCCTCGTCTTCGCGGCGCTCGCCGTGGGGGTGTGGTTCCTCATGAAGTCGATGAACCGCCACATGGGGCGGGTCAACTTCGAGGAGGCCCCCGACCCGGCCGCGAAGTCCGAATCCGCGAAGTCCGAATCCGTGCAGCCGGGGTCCGCGGCCGCCGGGTCGACGACCGCCGGGTCCGCCGCCGGGTCCACGGCCGCGGAGAAGTAGCGGAGCACCCGGGCGGCCGGGGCCGACCGGGCGGGGCGTCACCGCCCCGCCCGCGGCCTGCCGCCCCCGGTCTCAGGGCCGTACGCCCACCGGCACCCCCATGACCTCGCGGGCGTGCCGGGACGGCGTCAGGCCGAGGCGCCAGGCCTGCCAGCCGTCGTCCAGGTCCACCCCGCGGTTCAGCACCACCCGGAAGGCCTCCGCGCAGTCCGTCAGCCCGGCGTCCCGCAGCGGATGGGCGGCTTCCAGCAGATCGGCCAGCTCCTGCTGCGCCACCGCCGTGCCCACCTCGCTGCCGCCCGGCGAGGCGTACGGCAGCAGCGTGCACCGCAGGAACGCCGCCCAGTCGCCGCCCCGGACGTCCCCGTACGAGCGGAACAGCTCCACCGCCTCGCCGCAGAGCTCCAGCGCCTGCGCGGCCCGGTTGTTGCCGCCGTCGATCAGGGCCAGCTCCAGGCAGGTCCAGGCCTCCCCGTGCGCGACCCCGATCCGGCGGAAGTCCGCCCGTGCGTCCACCAGGAGCTGCCGGGCGAAACCGGAGTTGCGCAGATTGCCCGTCTGCACGGCCCGCTGGTCGCGGGTGACCCGCCCCGAGTGGTGGCGGGCGCACGCCAGCCCGTACACGTCCCGCATCCGCGAGAACATGGTCCGGGCCCGCTCCAGCTCCCGTACCGCCTGATCGGCGTCGCCGTCCTCCTCCAGGGCCTGCCCCAGGTAGTAGCGCGTCCAGGCCTCGCCGCGCGCGTCCTCGTTCTCCCGGTGCCGTTCGAGGGCCCCGCGCAGCTGCTCCACGGCCGGCGCGGGATCGCCGTCCATCAGCCGGGCGCGGGCCAGCTGGGTCAGGGCCCACGCCTCCCCGCGGTCGTCCCGGGTGCGGCCGTACAGCTCCAGCGCGGTGGACAGCTCCTCCTCCGCCCGGGCGACCTCGCCCATCCGCAGGCAGACCTGGCCGAGCTGGAAGTGCGACCAGGCCTCGCCGTGCAGCGACTCGCCCTCGCGGTGCAGGGCCAGCGCGGTGTCCAGCAGGGTCAGGGCCTCGGCCAGATCGCCCCGGTCGCGCTCCACCGCGGCCAGCGCGTGCAGGGACCAGGCGCGGTCCTCGGCCTGCTCCGGCGACTCCTGGAGGGCGAGCGCCTCCCGCAGCCGCGCCGAGGCCTCCGTGAGGTTCCCCTGGTGGTGCAGGGTGATCCCGAGCGAGCACAGCGCGAGTGCGGCGCCCGCGTCGTGCTGCGCCTCGCGGTAGAGGCCGACCACGGACGACAGGGTGGTGCGGGCCTTGTCGAGCTCACCCAGCTGCCGGGCAGCGATGCCCGTACGCCACTGGACCGACCGCTCCAGGAGCCCCTGGTCGACGGCGCGGGTCAGCTCGCCGATCTCACCGAGGCGGTAGAGATCGCCCCGCAGCAGGCAGTAGTCGCACAGCGCGCCCAGCAGATGGAGCACCGCCGCCTGGTCCACGCCCTCCGCGTGCCGCAGTGCCGAGGTGATGAAGCTCGACTCGTCGTCCAGCCAGCGCAGGGCCGCGTCCAGAGAGCTGAAGCCGTGCGAGCCGAACTGCCCGGCGCGGGTCGACATCTTCCCGTCGACCATGCGGATCACCGCGTCGGCGAGCTCCGCGTAGTTCTGGATGAGGCGCTCCTGCGCGGAGGTGCGGTCGGCCGCCGCCTCCTCGTCGAGCAGCCGGGCCAGGGCGAAGTCCCGCACCAGGTCGTGCAGCCGGTAGCGCGCGCCCCGCACATGGACCAGGAGCCCGGCCCGGGCCAGCGACTCCAGCAGGCGCCCCGCCTCCTGCTCGTCGGAGGACAGCAGCGACGCCGCCGCGGCGGCGCCCAGGCTCGCGCGCCCGGCCAGGGCGAGCCGCCGCAGCAGCCGGCGGGCCGGTTCCGGCTGGTCGGTGTAGCGCAGCCACAGGGCCCGCTCGACCGGCGCCACCGGGCCGTACGCCCCGAGGGCGGTGGCCAGCTCGGCCCTGCTGCGGGTGCCGAGCGAGGAGCCCGCCACCGCCAGCGCCAGCGGCAGCCCGCCGCACAGCTCGACGACCGCGTCGGTCGAGGGCAGGTCGTACGGGCCCTCCTCGGCCGGGCTCCCGCCCGCTCCCGCTCCGGCGGGGTCCGCGCCCCGGGGGCCCGCGGCGGTCTCGCGCAGCAGCTCCTCGGCGCCCGCCGCGTCCAGCCCGCCGACGGGCAGCTGGTACACCCGTGCGGGGAAGTCGGCGGGCAGTTCGAGGGGTTCACGGGCCGTGACCAGGACCAGGCTGTCCGAGCGCCCCGGTACCAGCGTGCGGACCTGGGCGGCGTCGGTGGCGTCGTCCAGGACGACGGTGACCGGCGTGCCCGTCAGATGCTGGTGGTACAGCTCGCTCAGCCGCCGCACCTGCTGCTCGGCGGAGGTCCGCTCCCGGAAGAGCAGCTGCTCGCGCGGAGCCCCCAGCCGGTTCAGCAGGTGCAGCAGCGCGTCCCGGGTCGGCAGCGGCGCCTCGTCGGCCACGTCGCCCCGCAGGTCGACCACGCACGCGCCCCGGAACTGGTCCTTGAGCGCGTGCGCGGCCCGCACGGCGAGCGTGGTGCGCCCGGAACCCGGCACGCCGTGCAGCACCACCACCGTCGGCCTGGTCTCGGTCGCCGCGCGGGCCGCGTGCACCCACTGGGCGATCTGCGCCAGTTCACTGCGACGGCCGGCGAACGGGCCGTCCACGGCGGGAAGATGACCGAAGGACTGTTCGAGGAGTGAACGGGTCCGCGCGGCTGCGCTGCGGTCACCTCCGCGCAGTTGCGCCACCACGGAGGAGCCCGGCTTCTTCGCCGGCCGGGCGGAGGCCGTCAGCATGCGCTGCTGGTCGAGGAAGGGACGGATGCCCCGCACCTCCAGGGCGGTCAGCCACTCCAGCCGCACCTGCTCCGGGCCGCCGGGCTGGTTCCGCTCGCCCGCCCGCCGGTGTGCGGCGGGCCAGTGCGAGGCCGTCACTCCGGCCATCGTCGCGGTCGTCCCCGCCACGGCGACGACCGCGCCCGCGCCCAGGGCGAGCCCGGTCGCGGTACCGAACGCCAGGTCCGCCCCGAACGCCGCGGCCGCGGCCACCCCCGTCACGATCAGCGGTGTTCCCAGCGTCGCCCTGCTGAACCGCTCCGACAGCGGCTGCTGCCCGGCCCCCGCGGCGTCCAGCGCCCGGGTGTAGGCGGCGTACTCCTCGGCCGCGCCCGCCGCCATGGCGTCCAGCGCGCCCCGCCCCCGGGACAGGAGCACACGGGAGTCCGTCCGGCCCCCCGTCCGCCGCACCTCTTCCTCCACGGCACGTACCAACAGCCTTTCGGCTTCCGCCCGATGGCTGTCCCGCATATGTGTCCCCCCTGGAATCCGACGACTTCGGTCCGTCCGGCTGTCAACAGCCCCCAGTGTCCTGCGAACAGGGCGCCCGCGCCCAGCCCCCGGAGCGGCGCGGCGGGCCCGATCAGGTCGCGGAGCTTCGAGGATTCGCGACGGCGCGATGTGCCCGTCTGCACTCGTACCTCGGTGTACTGATGCGCTTTCCTCACCGGCGGGCGAACCGCGAATGCGGTCCTCAGCGTCCGACTCGGCGCGCTCGGCACCCTTCAGGAAGACGGGAAACGGCCCAGTTGCAGAACCGTTCGACCCCGTCTTTCGGCCCTGCGGAAAGGCGCGGGTCCGTGTGGCCTCGGGGCTTTTCCGTAGTCGATGGTGACGAGGGTGCGGGGGCAGCCGGGGATGCAAGGGCGGACGAACGGGAGCCGTGGCGGTGCGGCAAGGAGAGGGGAGCGCCGACTGCGGCGAGGTCCTTACACAATCCCGAGATCGACTGTGACGGCGAAAGGTGCGGTCGCCTTCACCGAGCCGGTGAACGTCTCGCCGTCCCGGTAAGCCTTGGTGGCGGGATCGAGAACGTAGGTATACACGATCGGCACCCCGGTGGCGGCCTGCTCGATGCGCCAGTAGAAGGGGATGCCGGCCTTGGCGTACTGGTCCACCTTCACGATCCGGTCCGTGGTTTCTGACCCTGGGGATACGACCTCGACGACCAGGAGGACGTGCTCGGGGCGGGTGGGTGTGAGGTCGATGGTCTCCGCCCGGTAGACGGTGACGTCCGGACGGCGGTTGGTGAGCGGCACATCCTGCAAGCGGACATCGAAGTCCGTGTCGGCGTTCCAGTCCGGGCCAGCGGCGGCGTCCAAGGCGTTGGCCAGGAGGCGGGCCAGCCGATTGTGCCGCTTGGAGGCGCTCGGGCTCACGACGACCATCCCGTCCACGATCTCGATGCCGGCGCACTGCTCCTCGGACCAGGAGTCGTACTGCTCCGCGCTGATCTGCGTATGCATCCACGCGGGCGCCACCATCTCGGCGGTCATGGTGTACCTCCTTCGAGAGGCCTCGGCAGGTCCGGCGCTGCTGCGCTCAGCCTACTGTTCCGAGGTGCCGGGCTGCCCGACCCGCAAGGGAAGGAGCCGCCCACCACGTCATGGCACATAGGGGTGATTCGGCCGAGTGGGGCGGGTCCGTGAGGGTCGGCCGGTGGCGCCGGGCGTTGTGAGAGGCTGGGCCGCATGAATCGGTTGGCTGGTGTGACCTCGCCTTATCTGCTTCAGCACGCTGATAATCCGGTCGACTGGTGGCCGTGGGGGCCGGAGGCCTTCGAGGAGGCGCGACGGCGCGATGTGCCGGTCCTGCTGTCGGTCGGCTACGCCGCGTGCCACTGGTGCCACGTGATGGCCCACGAGTCCTTCGAGGACCCGGCCGTCGCCGACCACCTCAACGCGCACTTCGTGGCGGTGAAGGTGGACCGGGAGGAGCGGCCCGACGTCGACGCCGTGTACATGGAGGCCGTGCAGGCCGCGACCGGCCAGGGCGGCTGGCCGATGACCGTCTTCCTGACGCCGGACGCCGAACCCTTCTACTTCGGCACGTACTTCCCGCCCGAGCCCCGTCACGGCATGCCCTCCTTCCCGCAGGTGCTCGACGGGGTCGCGGCAGCCTGGACGGACCGCAGGGAGGAGGTCGCCGAGGTGGCCGGGCGCATCGTGCGCGACCTCGCGAGCCGGTCCCTGACCGGCGGCGCGGGCTCCCTGCCCGGCGAGCAGGAGCTGGCGCAGGCCCTCCTGGGGCTGACCCGCGACTACGACGAGAAGCACGGCGGATTCGGCGGCGCGCCCAAGTTCCCGCCGTCCATGGTCATCGAGTTCCTGCTGCGCCACCACGCCCGTACGGGTGCCGAGGGCGCCCTGCAGATGGCCGCCGACAGCTGTGCGGCCATGGCGCACGGCGGGATCTACGACCAGCTCGGCGGCGGCTTCGCGCGGTACGCGGTGGACCGCGAGTGGGTGGTCCCGCACTTCGAGAAGATGCTCTACGACAACGCCCTGCTGTGCCGTGTGTACGCCCACCTGTGGCGGGCCACCGGGTCGGACCTGGCCCGCCGGGTGGCCCTGGAGACGGCCGACTTCATGGTCCGTGAGCTGCGGACCGCCGAGGGCGGTTTCGCGTCCGCGCTGGACGCCGACAGCGAGGACGCCCAGGGGCGTCACGTCGAGGGCGCGTTCTACGTCTGGACGCCCGCGCAGCTGCGCGAGGTGCTGGGCGAGGAGGACGCCGCGTTCGCCGCCGCGTACTTCGGCGTGACCGAGGAGGGCACCTTCGAGGAGGGGGCGTCGGTCCTGCGGCTCGTCCGGGAGGGGGAGGCGGAGGACCCCGACCCCGAGCGGGTCGCCGGTGTGCGGGCCCGGCTGCTCGCGGCCCGTGAGCTGCGGGCCCGCCCGGAGCGGGACGACAAGATCGTCGCAGCCTGGAACGGACTGGCGATCGCCGCGCTCGCGGAGACCGGGGCGTACTTCGGCCGTCCGGACCTCGTCGAGCGCGCCACCGAGGCCGCCGACCTGCTGGTGCGGGTGCACATGGGCGACGTCGCCCGGCTCTGCCGCACCTCACGGGACGGGCGGGCCGGGGACAACTCCGGGGTCCTGGAGGACTACGCAGACGTCGCCGAGGGATTCCTCGCGCTGGCCTCCGTCACGGGGGAGGGCGCCTGGCTGGAGTTCGCGGGCTTCCTGCTCGACATCGTGCTGGAGCACTTCTCCGGTGAGGACGGCCGGCTGTTCGACACCGCGGACGACGCCGAGCAGCTGATCCGGCGGCCCCAGGACCCCACGGACAACGCCACCCCGGCCGGCTGGACCGCCGCCGCCGGAGCCCTGCTCTCCTACGCCGCGCACACCGGCTCCGAGGCGCACCGCACGGCGGCCGAGGGTGCCCTCGGGATCGTCGGGGCGCTGGGCCCGAAGGCCCCCCGCTTCGTCGGCTGGGGGCTCGCGGTCGCCGAGGCCCTGCTGGACGGCCCGCGCGAGGTCGCGGTGGCCGGGCCGGTCGCCGGCGAGCTGCACCGGACGGCCCTGCTGGGGCGGGCACCCGGCGCGGTCGTCGCGGCCGGCGAGGGGCCGGACGCGGGCGCCGAGTTCCCGCTGCTGGCGGACCGCCCGCCGGTCGGGGGCGCACCGGCCGCCTACGTCTGCCGGCACTTCGTGTGCGACACGCCGACCACGGACGCGGAGGAGCTGGCCGCGAAGCTGGGCGGCTGACGGCGGCACGACGGGGGAGCGCCCCGGGAGCACGGCTGAGGGGCCCGGCGTCGCGCCGTGCCCCTCAACCGTGCGTACCGCGGGTCACCGCTGGTAGGCGACCAGCGAGATCCCGACGTAGTGCACCACGAACGCGGCCAGGGTCAGCGAGTGGAACACCTCGTGGAAGCCGAACCAGCGCGGTGACGGGTTCGGGCGCTTCAGGCCGTAGATGACACCGCCCGCGCTGTAGAGCAGCCCGCCGACGACGACGAGGACCAGCACCGCGACGCCGCCGGTGCGCATGAAGTCGGGCAGGAAGAAGACCGCGGCCCAGCCCATCGCGATGTAGCACGGGGTGTAGAGCCAGCGCGGGGCGCCGACCCAGAACACCCGGAAGGCGATCCCGGCCGCCGCGGCGCCCCAGACCGCCCACATGAGCGGCCGGCCGGTGGCCTCGGGCAGCAGGAGGAGGGTCAGCGGGGTGTAGGTGCCCGCGATGATCAGGAAGATGTTCGCGTGGTCCAGCCGGCGCAGGACCGCCTCGCCGCGCGGGCCCCAGGTGCCCCGGTGGTAGACCGCGCTCACGCCGAAGAGCAGGCAGGCCGTGGCTATGTAGACGGCACAGGCGATCCGCGCGCGCGTGCTGTCGGCCAGGGCGATCAGGGTGATGCCGGCGACGACCACCGCGGGGAACATCCCCGCGTGCAGCCACCCGCGCATCCGTGGTTTGACCGGGACGGGGTCCGTGAGCTCGACGGGTCCGGACGCGGAGGCGGCAGAAGTCATGTCCGCATGCTACCTACGCTTCCGTAGGTAGCGGATACGAGTGGCGATGCTCACGTGTGCGGCCCTCTGGACATATGGGCGCCGTCGTCGGATGATCAAATGAGTGCGGTCGGCACCGGATGAGCACCAGGGGATTTCGAAGGGGTCAGCATCCGGGTCGCAGCCCCCACGGGGCCGGACAACACACCCTCTCTACAAGGAGCGATCGTGGCGCGAGACATCGCGGCTCCCCTCACTGTTCCCACTCGGCACCGGGAGCTCGTCTCCTGGGTGGACGAGATCGCCGCCCTCACCGAGCCGGACCGCGTGGTCTGGTGCGACGGCTCCGAGGCCGAGTACGAGCGCCTGTGCGGGGAGCTCGTCGCCAAGGGCACCTTCACGAAGCTGGACCCGGTCAAGCGCCCCAACTCGTACTACGCCGCCTCCGACCCGAGCGACGTCGCCCGCGTCGAGGACCGCACCTACATCTGCTCCGAGAAGGAGGAGGACGCGGGCCCGACCAACCACTGGAAGGCGCCCGCCGAGATGCGGGAGATCTTCGCCGGGCGGGACGGCGTCTTCCGCGGCTCCATGCGCGGCCGGACGATGTACGTCGTCCCGTTCTGCATGGGCCCCGTCGGCTCCCCGCTCTCCGCGATCGGCGTCGAGATCACCGACTCCGCGTACGTCGCCGTCTCCATGCGCACCATGACGCGGATGGGCCAGGAGGTCCTGGACGAGCTCGGCGCCGACGGCTTCTTCGTCAAGGCCGTCCACACCCTCGGCGCCCCCCTGGCCGAGGGCGAGGCCGACGTCCCGTGGCCCTGCAACTCCACCAAGTACATCTCGCACTTCCCCGAGGACCGCGAGATCTGGTCCTTCGGCTCCGGCTACGGCGGCAACGCCCTGCTCGGCAAGAAGTGCTACGCGCTGCGCATCGCCTCCGTCATGGCCCGTGACGAGGGCTGGCTGGCCGAGCACATGCTGATCCTCAAGCTCACGCCGCCGCGGGGCGAGTCCACGTACGTCGCCGCCGCGTTCCCGAGCGCCTGCGGCAAGACCAACCTCGCCATGCTGGAGCCCACGATCCCCGGCTGGACCGTCGAGACCATCGGGGACGACATCGCCTGGATGCGGTTCGGCGAGGACGGCAGGCTGTACGCCATCAACCCGGAGGCCGGCTTCTTCGGCGTCGCGCCCGGCACCGGCGAGCACACCAACGCCAACGCCATGAAGACCATGTGGGGCAACTCCGTCTTCACCAACGTCGCGCTCACCGACGACGGCGACGTCTGGTGGGAGGGCATGACCGAGGAACTCCCCGCGCACCTCACGGACTGGAAGGGCAACGACTGGACCCCCGGGTCCGACACGCCCGCCGCCCACCCCAACGCCCGCTTCACCGTCCCCGCCGGACAGTGCCCGATCATCGCGCCCGAGTGGGAGGACCCGAAGGGCGTGCCGATCTCGGCGATCCTCTTCGGCGGCCGCCGCGCGTCCGCCGTCCCGCTGGTCACCGAGTCCTTCTCCTGGCAGCACGGCGTCTTCCTCGGCGCCAACGTCGCCTCCGAGAAGACCGCCGCCGCCGAGGGCAGGGTCGGCGAGCTGCGCCGCGACCCGTTCGCCATGCTGCCGTTCTGCGGCTACAACATGGGCGACTACATGAAGCACTGGGTCGAGGTCGGCAACAGCAAGGCGGACCGGTCGAAGCTGCCCAAGATCTACTACGTGAACTGGTTCCGCAAGAACGACGCGGGCGCGTTCGTCTGGCCCGGCTTCGGCGAGAACAGCCGTGTCCTCAAGTGGATCGTGGAGCGCCTGGAGGGGCGGGCCGAGGGCGTCGAGACGCCGATCGGCATCCTGCCGGCCGAGGGGTCCCTGGACACCGACGGCCTGGACCTCTCCGCGTCCGAGCTCGACTTCCTGCTGTCCGTCGACAAGGAGGTCTGGCGCGAGGAGGCCGCGCTGATCCCCGAGCACCTCAACACCTTCGGCGACCACACGCCCGAGGAGCTCTGGGACGAGTACCACGCGCTGGTCCGGCGCCTGGGCTGATCCCCGCACGGCCCCCGCGGCAGGGCCCCCGGTGTCCGCCGCGACCCGTCGGGCCCACGGCCCGCCGCCGCACGGCACCCGGAGCCCCCTCATGGTTCCGGGTGCCGCTCCTCCCAGGAGAACCCCTCCGGTGGAGCGGCACCCCGGACCGACGCGAACGTCCATGCATCGCCGACAACCCGCACACACCGCCTTCACGTCCGCCGGGCGGGGCCACGGCCCTCCCGGCCGCCGGTGGCTCCCGGTCCGCACGCCTTCGCGGCGCGTGGACCGGGGCCGTCAGGGGGTGCCGACCAGTGCGGTCGGCGCGGTGGGGGCCGCCAGGGCCGCGGCGTGCGCGTCCATGGCCTCGGCCGCGAGGATCGCGACGGCGGTGTCGGCGCGGGACGCGGCCACCACGAGGGCCCGGCCGGCGAGGGTGTGGGCCCGGCGGTGCAGGGCGGCCGGAGACGCCTCGCTCCGTCCGGCGTGCCGGGCGGGCGGCGCCGCGCGGAGCCTGGCCACCTGCTCGGCGATGCGTTCGCCCAGGACGGCGAGACCCAGCTCGTCGGTCACGGCGAGCAGTGCGGCGAGGTGTCCGGCGAGCTGGATGTCCAGCTCCTCCTCGCGGCTGCGGTGCGGGAAACCGGCGTCGCCGGCCGGCGTGTGGACCGACTTGGTGCGGATCGGCTCGTACATGGTGGCCTCCTGATGGTGCAGTAAGGCCATCCTATATTGGATTCAGTCTAAGGTTGTGTCGAATCCGGAAGTTCTTGACGTGCGGGCCGCTCAGGGCTGGCTGTAGCCGTCCAGGAAGTTCCCGATGCGCGTCACCGCGTCGCTCAGGTCCTTCGCGGGCGGCAGGGTCACCACCCGGAAGTGGTCGGGCTCCGGCCAGTTGAAGCCGGTGCCCTGCACCACCATGATCTTCTCCGCCCGCAGCAGGTCGAGGACCATCTGCCGGTCGTCCTTGATCTTGAAGACCTTGGGATCGAGCCTCGGGAAGAGGTACAGCGCCCCCTTCGGCTTCACACAGGTCACCCCGGGGATCTGCGTCAGCAGGTCGTACGCCACGTCCCGCTGCTCCAGGATCCGGCCGCCCGGCAGCACCAGCTCCTCGATCGACTGCCGCCCGCCGAGCGCGGTGGCCACCGCGTGCTGCGCGGGCATGTTGGCGCAGAGGCGCATGTTGGCCAGGACCGTGAGGCCCTCGATGTACGAGGAGGCGTGCGCCTTCGGGCCGCAGACCGCCATCCAGCCGGAGCGGTACCCGGCGATCCGGTAGTTCTTCGAGAGCCCGTTGAAGGTGAGCACCATCAGGTCCGGGGCGACGGCGGCGGTCGGGGTGTGCGTCGCGCCGTCGTAGAGGATCCGGTCGTAGATCTCGTCGGAGCAGACGACCAGGTTGTGGCGGCGGGCGATCTCGGTCAGCCCTCGCAGCATCGCGTCGTCGTACACCGCGCCGGTCGGATTGTTCGGGTTGATGATCACGAGCGCCTTGGTGCGGTCGGTGATCTTCCGCTCGATGTCGGCGAGGTCGGGCATCCAGTCGGCCTGCTCGTCGCACCGGTAGTGCACGGCCGTGCCGCCGGCCAGCGAGACCGAGGCCGTCCACAGCGGATAGTCCGGGGCGGGGACGAGCACCTCGTCCCCGTCGTCGAGCAGCGCCTGCATCGACATCTGGATCAGCTCGGAGACGCCGTTGCCCAGGTAGACGTCCTCGACGTCGAGGTCGATCCCCTTGGTCTGGTAGTGCTGCATCACCGCCCGGCGCGCGGACAGCAGGCCCTTGGCGTCGCCGTAGCCGTGCGCACCGGAGAGGTTGCGCAGGATGTCCTCCAGGATCTCCGGCGGGCATTCGAACCCGAACGCCGCGGGGTTGCCCGTGTTCAGCTTGAGGATGCGGTGACCTGCGGCTTCGAGCCGCATCGCTTCCTCGAGGACGGGACCGCGGATCTCGTAACAGACGCCGGAGAGCTTCGTTGACTGGATGACCTGCATGTCCGCGAGCTTACGACCGTGTTTCGCGCGGTGCTCCCGCATCTCACGCGGGTTCCCCCCTACGGGGACGCGTGCCGGCGCGCCCGGTCTTCCATCGGCATGCCGCCCTGGCCGCGGACCGTGGGAACGGCCGGTCGGGGCGGCGCCGCGGCTTGGAAAGCGGGCCTCGGGCGCGGGGCCGGTGAGATGCGCCACGCGGGGGTGTGCGCGGGCCCCGCGGAGCGGGTGCCTCCGCCCCCGGCGGGGCGGAGCGGTCGCTCCCGGCCGGGGCGGGACGGCTGCACTCGGCCGGGGCAGGACGATCGTTCCCGGCCGGGCAGGCCGGTCGCACTCGGCCGGGCGGGGCGGGGCCGCTCCCGGCCGGGTGGAGCGGCTGTTCTCAGCCGGGCAGGACGGTCCCCTCGGGCATGCGGACGCCGAAGTCCTCGGCCAGCACCCGCAGCACCTCGGCGGAGCCGGAGAGCTCCCGCTCCGCGACCGTGCCGTCGTCGGCCGTCTCCACCAGCGTCCGTCCGGACAGGGCGCGGTGCAGGCCCGGCAGGGTGCGCTGGGCGTACACCGCCTGGTGGAACGGCGACCGCGGGTTGGTCGCGATGTGCCAGTTGATCACCTCGTAGTCCGGGGCCTCGAAGGGCTCCAGGGTGAACTCGTACTGCGGCTCCCAGTAACCGCCCTTGTCCGTCTGGAGCTCCCACATCTCCAGCGGCCCGTCGTGCGGGGCGTGCACGAGCCGGTGGCGTCGCGGGGTGTCGAGCAGCTCGGCGTCGACCACCAGCGGGATCGGCTCCAACAGGGCGCCGTGCGAACCGAAACCGACGTCGGCGAGCCACGGGTCGGGCTCCCCCTCCACGTCCACCTGCATCAGCATGTGCGTACGGGGTCTGATGTCACCGGGCGCCGCACCCACCACCACCCGGGCGGTCAGCAGCGTCACCCGGAACCCGAGCTGGGTCAGGGCGGCGGTGAGCAGGGTGTTGTGCTCGTAGCAGTACCCGCCGCGCTCACTGCGGACGAGCTTCCTCTCCAGGTCCGGGAGCGCGAGGGAGGGCGCGCTGCCGAGGAGGGGCTCCAGATTCTCGAACGGGATGCCCAGCATGTGGGCGCGGTGCACGGACCGCAGCACCTCCACGGTGGGACGGCGCTCCCCGGACCAGCCGATGCGGGCGAAGTAGGCGTCGAGGTCGAGTGTCATACCCCGACACTACGCAGACACCCCTGCTGTTTCTCAAATGCCTTGACGGCGCAGGGGATACGGGCGCCGGAGCGCGCCCGGCGCCGTGCGCGTCCCGGCGGCCGGCGCGCCCCCCGCGGGCGGAACGGGGCGCCCGCGGACGGGCCCCGGGAGTCCGCCCGGCGAGGCCGCCGGGGCGGGGGTGCGGGGTCTCCGGGCGGGCCGGCGGTGCTCGGCCGGCGCGGCGCCCGGCCGGCGCGGCGTCCCGCGGTCCGGGTGCCGTTCCGTGCGCCGGGGTGTCCCGCGGTCCGGGTTCCACGCCGTGCGCCGGTCCGTGAGGTGATCCTTCCGGCGGCTTGATTTCGCCCCTTGTTGGACCTCCTCTCCATGCGACAACATGCGCATGCCAAAAACCGGAAGAACTCCGGTGGCGGACACCTCTGGAGGGGACCCCCACATGAACAAGCCTCTCGTCGGCGCACTTCTTTCCGTCCTGCTCCTCGGGGCGGGCGTCGCACCCGCGGCAGCGTCCACGGCCACGACCCCGGACGAGACCGGAGTCCGCGCGAAGGCGGTCACCTTCGCCGGCACGGTCGCACTCAGCAACTGCTCCGGCTCGGTCGTCCGGTCGCCCTCGTCCCAGCCGGGCGACCCCGCCCTCGTCCTGTCCAACGGCCACTGCCTGGAGACCGGCTTCCCGGCCCCCGGCCAGGTCGTGCTCAACAAGGCGTCGACGCGCAGCTTCACCCTGCTGAACGCCGCGGGCAGCGGAGTCGGCACCCTGCGGGCCTCGAAGATCGCGTACGGGACGATGACGGACACCGACGTCTCGCTGTACCAGCTCACCAGCACCTACGCCCAGATCGAGAGCACCTACGGCATCAAGGCGCTGGAACTCGACACCGCGCACCCGGTGAAGGGCGCCGCGATCACGGTCGCGTCCGGCTACTGGAAGCGCACCTACAGCTGTGCCGTCGACGGCTTCGCCTACCGCCTCAAGGAGGGGGCCTGGACCTGGAAGGACTCGGTCCGCTACACCTCCGCCTGCCAGACCATCGGGGGCACGTCCGGCTCCCCGGTGATCTCCGACGCGACCGGCAAGGTGGTGGCCGTCAACAACACCGGGAACGAGGACGGACAGCGGTGCACGGACAACAACCCGTGCGAGGTGGCCGAGGACGGCACCGTGACCGTCCGCAAGGGCATCAACTACGCCCAGCAGACGTACTCCATGGTGCCGTGCATCGGCACCGGCAGCCAGATCGACCTCAACCGGTCCGGCTGCGCGCTGCCGAAGCCGTAGCGACGACGGCGGGGGCGGGGCGGTCCGGCCGCCCCGCCCCCGCCGGGTCCCCCGGGGCGGCGCCGCTCAGCTCCGGGCGCCGTCCGTGCTCCGCACCGCCCGGCCCGCCAGGACGGAGGTCCGCCGGCCGTCCTCGATGACGAAGCGGCCGTCGATCAGGACGTGCGGGATGCCCACCGGCAGGACGCGCGGCTCGTCGAAAGTCGATCCGGCCGCCACGGTGGCCGGATCGAAGAGGACCAGGTCCGCGCGGTAGCCCTCGCGGACGAGCCCGCGGTCCGGCAGGCGCAGCCGGGCGGCCGGCCGTGAGGTCAGATGGGCGACGCACTCCTCCAGCGAGAGGATGCCCAGCTCCCGTACGTACCGGCCGAGGTACTGCGGGAACGTGCCGTACGCGCGGGGGTGCGGCTTGTCGCCCTGCAGGATGCCGTCGCTGCCGCCGGTGTGGACCCGGTGGCCCATGATCTGCCGGACGTTCTCCTCGTGGCCGACGTGCTGGAGGATCGTCGTGCCGAGCCGGTCCTCGATCAGCACCCGACGGGCCGTCACCCAGGGCTCCTCGCCGCGCAGCCGGGCCGACTCGGCGACCGTGCGGCCGACGTAACCGGACAGCCCCGGGTCGCCCACGCCGGAGATCTCGATCGAGTCCCACTCGATCGGGACGCCGTGACAGCCGTCGGAGCCCAGGACCTCCACATGGTGGCGGATGCGCTCCGCCGTCGGCCCGTCCGCGAGCCGGGCCATGACCGACTCCGGCCCGCCCTCGCTCGACCAGCTCGGCAGCATCGCCACCAGCGTCGTGCACCCGGGGGTGTACGGGTAGGTGTCGAGGGAGATGTCCGCCCCCGCCGCGAGTGCCTCGTCCAGGAGCGTCAGGAGCTCGGGCGCCCTGCCCTTGTTCACCCCGAAGTTCATGGTGGCGTGGGCGAGATGGAGGGCGCATCCGGCGTCCCGGGTGAGCTGCACCATCTCCTCGTACGCGGCGAGCGCGCCCGCGCCGTACGAGCGGTGATGGGGGCAGTAGTAGCCGCCGTGCGCCGCCACCACCCGGCACAGCTCGGTGAGTTCGGCGTCCTTCGCGTACATCCCCGGGGTGTAGGTCAGGCCCGAGGACATGCCGACCGCGCCCTCGGCCATGCCCTGGGCGACGAGCTCCCTCATGCGGTCCAGCTCGGCGTCGGTGGCGGGGCGGTCGTCCCAGCCGACGGCGAGCATCCGGACCGTGCCCTGCGGGATCAGGTAGGCGGCGTTGACGGCGATGCCCCGGCCGCCGAAGTTGCGGTCGAGGCGGTCCAGGTAGCCGCCGACGGTGCGCCAGTCGAAGTCGATGTCGGACCCGTCGCCGTTCCAGCCGGCGATGGAGCGGCGGACCTCGGCCAGGGTGCGGTCGTCGGCGGGGGCGTACGACAGCCCGTCCTGGCCCAGCACCTCCAGGGTGACGCCCTGGGCCGCCTTCGCGCTGTGGTCGGGGTCGCGCAGCAGGGCGAGGTCGCTGTGCGCGTGCATGTCGACGAAGCCCGGCGAGAGCGCGAGTCCGTCGGCGTCCAGGGTGCGGGCGGCGGAGGGGCGCGGGCCGTCGCCCTCCCTGCGGATCTCGGTGATCCGGCCGTCCGTGACGCCCACGTCGGCGCGGTAGGAGGGGGTACCGGTGCCGTCGACGACGCGGGCGTCGCGGATGACCAGGTCCATGGAGGTCGCCTTTCGGGTGGGGAGGGGCCGTTCCGCCGGGATCAGAAGAAGGTGCGGATGTAGTCGGTGACGGTGCCGTCCGCCTCCACCAGCGGGATCAGCTGCCACTTGTCGAAGGAGGTGCAGGGGTGGGAGAGGCCCATGCCGATCCAGTCGCCGACCTCCAGCTCGGCGTCCGGCTCCGTGCGGACCCAGCCGTGCTGGTCGGACAGCCCGCTGACGGTGATTCCGGTGGCGGGCCGCACCGAGCCGTCGCGTGCGGAGCGGACGACCTGCGCCTCGGGGAGGTCCAGGTCGTGGGCGGCGTCGCGCTTCCCGGCGTTCACGAACGCCTGCTCGGGCGTGGGACGGGACACCACCTGGGCCCAGAGGCGGAACGCGGGCTGCAGCGCCCCCTCCTCGGGGATCCGGTTGAAGGGGGTGAGGTGGCGGTAGTGACCGTCGTCATGGCTGACGTAGGCGCCGGAGCGCAGCAGCTTGAGCACGGGCCGGCTCAGCGGGGGGATCTCCGCGAAGACGTCGGCGACCGCGTCGAACCAGGCACTGCCGCCCGCGCTGACCAGGATCTCCCGGCCGTCGGCCGGATCGCCGAAACGCCCCGCGGCGTCGAAGCCGGCGGCGAGCGCGACGAGCCGTCGCAGCCACTCCCGCACGCGCTCCGGCGAGGCGTCCGGCACCTCGCCCTCGTAACCGGCGACGCCCACCAGGCGCAGGGTCGACGTGGCGGCCACCGCGTCGGCGACCGCCGCGCAGTCGGCCTCCGTACGGGCGCCGGTGCGGGCGCCCGCACCGGCGCCCAGCTCCACCACCACGTCGACCGGGCGCACCGCTCCGGCCGCCCGCAGGGCCTGGTCCATCAGCTCGACACCGCGCACGGAGTCGACGTAACAGGCGAAGACGAACTCCGGGTCGGCGTCCAGCTCGCCGGCCAGCCAGCGCAGCGCGACCGCGTCCACGAGCTCGTTGGCCAGGAAGATCCGCCGGATGCCGTGGGCGCGGTACACCCGGGCCTGGTGGGGCACGGCGGCGGTGATGCCCCAGGCGCCGTACTCCAGCTGGCGGGCGAAGAGCTGCGGGGACATCGACGTCTTGCCGTGCGGTGCGAACGCGAGGCCGTGCCGTTCGGCGTACGTCTCCAGCAGGGCGAGGTTGGCCTCGACGGACTCGGCGGAGAGGGCCAGCACGGGGGTGGTGAAGCCCCCGGTGAAGAGATTGCGGCGCTCGGCCGCGAGGGCGCCGACGGTCAGCCCCTCCGCGTCGGGCGGCAGCGCCTTGAAGCGGTGGTCGACCACCTCACCGGCGAGAGCCGTCGCGGACTGTTCGGCGGACTGCTGGGCGGCCAAGGGGTCCTCCTCGGGAACTCGATCGTTGCATCTTGTGCAACGGCCATTGCGCATATCGCTTGACGCTGTCTAACATCCGAGCCGATGCCGGGTCAATGGTGAGCACCGGCGCCCACGGCCGACCCTGAGGAGCCCAGAGTGCCCGGACACGCAGCCAGGACAGCCACCGCGGACGTCGTCTGCCTCGGTGAGTCCATGGTGACGTTCCTGCCCTCGCAGCCCGGCCGCCTCGCCGACGTCCCCTCCTTCGGCCGGGGCATCGGCGGCGCCGAGTCCAACGTCGCCTGCGCGCTCGCCGCCGCGGGCCACCGGGCGAAGTGGGTCGGCCGGGTCGGCGCCGACGGCTTCGGCGACCACCTCGTCGACGCGATCGCCGGATACGGGGTCGACACCTCCGCCGTGCGCCGCGACCCGGCCCGCCCCACCGGCATCTACTTCCGCACCGCGACGGACCGGGCCACCGACGCCCACGAGGTGGCGTACTACCGGGCCGGTTCCGCGGCCTCCGCGATGTCCCCGCACAACGTCCCGTACGAGGACCTGCTGTCCGCCCGGATCCTGCACCTGTCCGGCATCACCGCCGCGCTCTCCGCCGACTGCCTGGCTCTCCTGCACGACCTCACCGCCCCCCGCGAGGGGCGCCCGCTGGTCTCCTTCGACGTCAACCACCGTCCCGGCCTGTGGCGCGAGGGCACCGCCGGCCCGGATGTGCTGCTCGCCCTGGCCCGCCGCTGCGACCTCGTCTTCGTCGGGGAGGACGAGGCGGAGGAGGCGTGGGGGCTCCACGGCGCCGAGGCCATCCGCGCCGCCCTGCCGGAGCCGGACGTGCTCGTGGTGAAGCGGGGCGCCGAGGGCGCCACCGTCTTCTCCCGCACCGGCGCGGGCACCCGCACCGGCACGGACGGCGCCACGTACACCGGGGACACCGGGGAGGCCGGCCGCACCGCAGGGACCGGGGGCACCGGCGGCGTCGCGCCCGTCCGCACCGCCGGGAGCCCGGGGGAGGACACCGTCACCACCGTCCCCTCGCTGCGCGTGGACGTCGTCGCCGCCGTCGGCGCGGGCGACGCCTTCGCCGCCGGGTTCCTCTCCGCCACCCTGCGCGAGCTGTCCGTGCGCGACCGGGCCCGGCACGGCCACCTCATGGCCGCCGCCGTCCTCACCGTCCCCGGCGACCTCACGGGCCCCCCGCCCCGCGCCCACGCCGACCGGCTCGCCGCTCTGGACGACGAGGCCTGGGGGACACTTCGTCTCGGCCCCGGATGGACCGTCGCCGCCGGGGCGAACGAGGAGGTACGAGTCACATGAGCCAGACCGTCGACCGCGCGCTGAGCATCCTGCCGCTGCTCGCCCAGGGCCCCGCCGACCTCGGCCAGGTCGCCGAACGGCTCGGCGTCCACAAGTCCACGGCCCTGCGCCTGCTCCGCACCCTCCACGAACACGGCCTGGTCTTCCGCCAGGAGGACCAGCGCTACCGCCTCGGCGCGCGCCTCTTCGCGCTCGCGCAGGAAGCCGTCGAGAACCTCGACGTCCGCGAGATCGCCCACAGCCACCTCGTCGCGCTCAACGAACAGTGCGGGCACACCGTGCACCTCGCGGTGTACGAGGAGCACGAGGTCCTCTACATCGACAAGGTCGAGAGCCGCTATCCGGTCCGGATGTACTCGCGGATCGGCAAACCCGTCGCGATCACCGTCGCCGCGGTCGCCAAGCTGCTCCTCGCCGACCTCCCCGAGCCCGAGCGGCGCGCCATCGCCGAACGGCTCGACTACCCCATGTACACGTCCCGTTCGCTCCCGAACGCCGGTGCCTTCCTCAAGGAGCTCGCCGTCGTGCGCGAACAGGGCTGGGCCACCGACCTCGGTGGCCACGAGGAGTCCATCAACTGCGTCGGCGCCCCCATCCGGGGCGCGGACGGACGGGTCGTCGCCGCCATGTCGGTCTCCGCGCCGAACGTGGTCGTCACGGCCGAGGAACTCCTCACCCTGCTCCCGCTGGTGCGACGCACCGCGGACACCATCAGCCGGGAGTACTCCGGCACCACTCCCACCAAGAAAGCCTGAACCGCCATGACCGAGAAGACCGCCCTCACCCCGAGCACCCACACCGCCCCGCCCGCCAGGTTCTCGCACGGCGTCAGGAAGGGGAACATCCTCCAGGTCGCCGGCCAGGTCGGCTTCCTGCCCGCGGTCGAGGGCCAGGCCCCCACCCCGGCCGGCCCCACGCTGCGCGAGCAGACCCTGCAGACCTTCGCCAACGTCAAGGCGATCCTGGAGGAGGGCGGCGCGAGCTGGGACGACGTGATGATGATGCGCGTCTACCTCACGGACGTCGACCACTTCGCCGAGATGAACGCGATCTACAACGAGTACTTCGGCGAGCAGGACCTGAAGGCCCCCGCCTCCGCGCGTACGACGGTGTACGTCGGCCTCCCCAAGGGGCTGCTCATCGAGATCGACGCCCTCGCGGTCCTCGGCTGATCACCTGATCCCCCGGTCCTGCGGTCCGCCCCCGGACCACCGGACCCCGCACCACCCGCCCCACCGCACCACCGCGCAGCACGGCACGGCGCCCGACCGCCCCCGCACACGGCGCCGTGCCGCGCTCCCCCCTGCCCCGAAGGACCCCGTCACCAACGGAGTTGACCGCTCATGCTGCTCGCCGCCGCCCCCGCCCCCGAGGTGCCACCCCACACCGGTGGACTCCTCCTCCTGATCGGCGGGACCCCCGGTCTGCTGACCGTCGCCGCGCTCGGGATCGCGCTCCTGCTCTTCCTGATCATCAAGGTCAGGCTGCAGCCGTTCGTCGCGCTGCTCGCCGTGTCCATAGCCGTCGGCCTCGGTGCCGGCCTCTCCGTCACCGAACTCTTCGGCACGGTCCAGAAGTCCGCCGCCGTCTCCGTCATCGAGTCCGGCATGGGCGGCATCCTCGGCCACGTCGCGATCATCATCGGCCTGGGCACGATGCTCGGCGCGATCCTGGAGGTGTCCGGCGGGGCGGAGGTCCTGAGCGCCCGCCTGCTGAACCTCTTCGGCGAGAAGCGCGCCCCGCTCGCCATGGGGCTCACCGGCCTCATCTTCGGCATCCCGGTCTTCTTCGACGTCGGCATCTTCGTCCTCGCGCCGATCGTGTACGCCGCCGCCAAGCGCTCCGGCAAGTCCGTCGTCCTGTACGCGATGCCGCTGCTGGCCGGACTCTCCATGACCCACGCGTTCCTGCCGCCGCACCCCGGACCGGTCGCCGCCGCGGGCCTCTTCAACGTCTCCCTCGGCTGGGTCATCCTGATGGGCGCCCTCGTCGGCATCCCGTCCGTCCTCGCCGCCTGGGGCTACGCCGCCTGGATCGGCAAGCGCATCTTCGTCGAGGTCCCGCAGGACATGGTCGAGGCGGCCGAGGAGTCCCGGGCGGCCGTCGTCGCCGAACAGCGCGCGGCCGGCGTCACCCCGCACGAGAAGCCCGTCCCGCTCGGCACCGTGCTCGCGATCATCGGCACCCCGCTGATCCTGATCCTGGCCGCGACGTTCTCCTCCATCGCGCTGGACCCCTCCACCCTGCGCTCGGTCGTCGAGTTCTTCGGCAACCCCTTCGTCGCGCTGACCATCGCCCTGCTCCTCGCCTACTACCTGCTGGGCATCCGGCGCGGCTGGTCCCGCAAGTCCCTCGAAGCGGTCTCCACCTCCTCGCTGAAGCCCGTCGGCAACATCCTGCTGGTCGTCGGCGCGGGCGGGATCTTCGGAGCGGTGCTCAAGGGCAGCGGCATCGCCGACGCGCTCGCCGACACCTTCAACGACGTCGGTCTGCCGGTCATCCTGCTCGCCTGGCTGATCTCCGTCGTCCTGCGGGTCGCGCAGGGCTCGGCCACGGTCGCCATCGTCACCACCGCCGGCATCGTCGTCCCGCTCGTCGAGGGCCAGGACATGTCGCAGGCCCACCTCGCGCTGATCATCATGGCGATCTCGGCGGGCTCCATCTTCGCCTCGCACGTCAACGACGGCGGGTTCTGGATGGTCTCGAAGTACTTCGGTATCTCCGAGCGCGACACCCTGAAGACCTGGACCGTCCTGGAGACGGTGCTCTCGGTCGCCGGGTTCGTGGTCGCGGCGGCCCTGAGCCTCGTGATCTAGGTCCCCGCACGGACCCCGCCGGGCCGGGACATGCCGTCCCGGCCCGGCGGCGCGAGCGGGCCCGGCGGGCTCAGACCCACCGGACGCAGAGCACCGACCTGTCGTCGTTCACCTCGAACCGCCAGTAGTCCTCCCGGTCGTCACCGCCCTGCGAGCAAAAGCCGGGCGGGTAGGTGGACTGCGCGCGCCAGAGCGAGGTGATCTTCAGGATCACGTCGTAGCCCTGCGGCACGGTGTTCTTGCCGCAGTCCCACACCGTCATGAGCCGGGCGTCCGCCATCCGGTCGCCCTCGTGCTTGGACACGAAGCACTGCCCCACCCGGAACTGGCGCTCCACGCAGAGCGTGAGGCCGAACCCCGGCGCCGAACCCGGGTGCGTCCAGTGCGAACGGCCCGAGCCGCTCGGGCAGTCGGCGGAGCGGGTGCCCTCGTGCGTCGAGGTCACCCGGAGGTGGGCGCCGGAGGCGTCGCAGCCCACCGTCTCCGGAACCTCGGTCGACCAGTTGCCGTAACCGTCGTCCGAGGCGGTGAGGCAGTCCCCGGACGCCACCGCGCCGAACGCCTCGTCCTGCGCGTCGGGGGTCGGTACCGGCGACGGCCCGGGTGCCCCGGTGCCGGTCCGCGGGCCCGTGCCGGTCGCGCCGTCGTCGACGGGGGTGGCGCTCGTGCCCGGGCCCGCGCCGCCGGGGTCCGCGCCCGCGCCGGTGTCCGGCCGGCCGACCAGCCAGAGGACCAGCGCGGCGACGGCGAGCACCACCAGCCAGCTCATCGCCGACGAACCGTTCCCGGAGGGGGCCGGTGCGGGCGCCCGGGCCGGCTCCGGACGGGGAGACGCGAGGGCGACACCGGACGCCGCCGGCCAGGAGCCCGACGACGTCACGGAGGCGTGCTGCCGGGCCCGCTCCTCGGCCTTGGCCCGCCTCCTGCCGGCCTTCCGCTCCGCCTTCTCCCGGGCCTTCCGCTCGGCGTCCCGCCGCGTCTCCTCGGCCCTCCGCCGCTCCAGCTCCTGCTGCCGCTCCTGCTCGCGCAGCCGCTGCTGGACGAGACGGACCTGCTCGCGCTCCGGCCGTCTCCCCTCGGCGCCGTCCTCCTCGCGCTCCGGCTCCGGGTCCTCCCGGCCGGCCGGCCCGCGCTCCTGCGTGTACTCCCGGGTCGTGCCGGGCGCCGCGCCCGCGCCCGTGCTCCGGTCCACCGTCACGTCCTCGGCGTGTCCGGGGTCCGCCCCCCGGGCCACCTCACGCCCGTGCCGCTCGTACGCGCGGATCAGCTCCGTCCAGCGCCGCGGCAGCCAGTGGCGGCCCCCCTGCGTCACCGGGAGCCCCGCCAGCGACCGCCGGAAGCGCTCCAGCATCTCCGCGGGGAGCGGCCGCCGCGCCGGATCGACCGCGAGGCAGGGGCGTATCAGCGGCACCAGCTCATCGGGCAGCCCGTCGAGGTCGACCTCGCCCCGCTGCACCTGCGCCAGCAGGGCGAGCGTGCCGCTGTCCGCCCGGTAGGGAGGTCTGCCGAGCGCCATCTGGAACAGCGTCGCCCCGAGGGAGTACACGTCCGAGGCCTCCGTCGACTGCTCGCCCCGCGCCTGCTCGGGCGAGGTGAAGGCGATCGTGCCCAGGGTGACGCTCGTGAGGGTGAGGTCGCTCGCGTGCGAGATACCGAAGTCGATCACGCGCGGCCCGGCCAGCGGCAGCAGGATGTTCTGCGGCTTGAGGTCCCGGTGGATGACGCCCTCGCCGTGCAGCGTGACCAGTGCCTCCGCGGTGCCCGCCGCCAGCCAGCGCACGGCCGAGGCGGGCAGCACCCCCTCCGAGCGGACCAGCTCGGAGAGCGACGGCGCGGCGATGTAGTCGATCGCCATCCAGGGCAGCTCGGCCCGCGGATCGGCGTCCCGCACCCGCGCGGTGAACTCGCTGTCGATGCGCTGGGCCAGGCTCACCTCGCGGGTGAACCGCCGCCGGTCGACCTCGCTGACGACCCCTTCGGAGAGCAGGGTCTTCACCGCCACCAGCCGTCCGCCGGCCCCCCGGGCGAGATAGATGCGCCCCATGCCGCCGGAGGCCAGCCGGCCGATGAGGCGGTATCTGCCGAGCGTCTCCGGATCACCGCTTCCCAGCGGACCAACGTGCGGCCCTGCCATGCAACTTCTCCCGTCCAGCACCCTTCGGTCCCGCACGGGCAAGCGTCCCACGAGGAGGGTGCCGAGCGCACCGCCGTCCCGTGTCACGGAACGTCCACAGCTGCCCCGGGAAGGAGAGGGCCCGGCGAGGGTGGCCCCCGACCCCTTGTGCGAAGCGGAACTTTGCGCTTCGTTGATCGACATGGCCGAGACGAGCGACACCACACAGACCGGGGAGCTGGACTCCCGCCCACGTAGAGCCAGTTGGAAATACATCGGACCCGGCATCGTCGTCGCGGCGACGGGCGTCGGAGCCGGGGACCTGGTCGCGACCCTCATCGCGGGCAGCAAGTTCGGCTACACCCTCATGTGGGCGGCGGTCGTCGGCTGCCTCGTCAAGATCTCCCTCGCGGAGGCGGTGGGCCGCTGGCACCTGGCGACGGGCCGCACCCTCTTCGACGGCTGGCGCACCCTCGGCGGCTGGACCACGGGCTACTTCGCCGTGTACGTCGTCGTCTGGGGATTCGTGTACGGCGCGACGGCCATGTCGTCCAGCGCCCTGCCCCTCGTCGCGCTCTTCCCCGACGGCCCCGGTCTCAAGACCTGGGCGATCATCACCGGCCTGATCGGCCTGGTCTTCGTCTGGTTCAACCGGTACGCCGTCTTCGAGAAGGTCATGACGGTCCTCATCGGCGTCATGTTCGTCGTCGTGGTCTACGTGGCGATCCGGGTGGTGCCGGACATCGGCGCCTCCTTCGCCGGGCTGCTTCCGGTGCTCCCGGACGGCTCGCTGATCTACACGCTCGGCCTGATCGGCGGGGTCGGCGGCACCATCACCATGGCGGCGTACGGGTACTGGGTCAACGCCAAGGGATGGTCCAACTCCTCCTGGATGAAGGTGATGCGGATCGACAACCGGGTCGCCTACCTGACGACCGGCATCTTCGTCGTCGCGATGCTCATCGTCGGTGCCGAACTCCTGCACGCCTCGCAGATCGCCCTGACGAAGGGCGACCGGGGGCTCGTCGACCTCGGCCTGGTGCTGGAGGACCGCTTCGGTGCGGGCACCGCGAAGCTCTTCCTGGTCGGCTTCTTCGCGACGTCGTTCTCGTCGCTCATCGGGGTCTGGCACGGCGTGAGCCTGATGTTCGCCGACTTCGTGGAGCGGTTCCGGGCCGCCCGCGGCGCGGCCGGCGCACCGGAGTCGGGCGGCGGCGAGGTGGGCCGGCGGGAGCGTTCCGTGCCCTTCCGCGCGTACCTGCTGTGGCTGACGTTCCCGCCGATGACGCTGCTGTGGCTGGACGAGCCCTTCGGGCTGGTCATCGGCTACGGGGTGCTGGGCGCGTTCTTCATGCCGTTCCTGGCCCTGACCCTGCTGTGGCTGCTCAACTCCTCCCGCACCCCGCGGGAGTGGCGCAACGGCTGGCTCAGCAACGGGATGCTGAGCGCGGCGGGCCTGCTGTTCGTCGTGCTGTGCGTGCAGCAGGTGCGCGAACTGCCCTGGTAGGCCGGACGGCCCGGTGCGGCACGCGGAAGCGCGCGTACGCACGCGGCAGCGCCGCCGGGGGAGCGGCGGCGCTGCCGGGCCGGTGGGCCGGTGGGATCGCGGAGGCGGTGGTTACGGCAGGCCGTGGACGTGCGGGCCGACCGCGCCGGACCAGGCGTTGCCCGCGGTGGCGTCCCAGTTGGTGGACCAGGTCATCGCGCCGCGCAGGTCCGGGTAGGTCCTGGACGGCTTGAAGGACCCGCAGCCGGTGCCCTTGGTGAGGCAGTCCAGGGCCGCGTTCACGACGGACGGCGCGACGTAGCCGCTGCCCGCGCCCCGGGTGGAGGCGGGGACGCCGATGCCGACCTGGGACGGGGCGAGGCCGCCCTCCAGCTGGATGCAGGCGAGCGCGGTGAGGAAGTCCACCGAACCCTGGGAGTAGACCTTGCCGTCGCAGCCCAGCATGGAACCGCTGTTGTAGTACTGCATGTTGACGACGGTGAGGATGTCCTTGATGTTGAGCGCCGTCTTGAAGTACTCGCCCGAGGTGGACTGCATGTCGATGGTCTGCGGTGCCATCGTGATGACGAGGCCGGAGCCCGCCTTCGACGAGAGCGAGCGCAGGGCCTTCGTCATGTAGGTGGAGTTGAGGCCGTTCTCCAGGTCGATGTCGACGCCGTTGAAGCCGTACTCCTGGATGAGCGCGTACACCGAGTCGGCGAACGCGGTCGCGGAGGCGTCGCTGTTGACCGCGACCGCCCCCCGCTCCCCGCCGACGGAGATGATGACGTTCTTCCCGGCCGCCTGCTTGGCCTTGATGTCGGCCTTGAACTGGGCGACCGTGTAGCCGTTCAGCCCCGCCGAGTCCAGGTTGAAGGTGACCGCCCCCGGCGTGGCCGTGGCGTCCGCGAAGGAGACGGCGATGATGTCGTAGGCCGCGGGGACGTCACTGAGCTTCTGGACGGCCGCGCCGTTGTTGAAGTTCTGCCAGTAGCCGGTCACCGCGTGCTTGGGCACCGAGGCCGTCGGGCCGCCCGGCTCACCGGCCTTGGCCGTACGGCCGCTGACCGTCGCGGTCCTGACCGACTCCCCGGCGGCGTTGGTGGCGCTGACGGCGAACTGGTACGCGGTGTCCGCGGCCAGCCCCGTCACCGTCGCCGAGGTGCCGGTGGACGTGGTCGCCTTCGTCCCGTTCCGGTAGACGGTGTACCCGGTCGCGCCGGAGACGGCGTTCCAGCTCAGGGAGACGGAGGACGCGGTCGTCGCCCCCACGGCGAGCCCGGCGGGGGCCCCGGGGACCGCGGGCTCCGGGTCGGTGCCCCCGCCGCCGTCCGGCCCGGTCACCTGGACGTCGTCCACGACGTAGGCGGGCTGGCCGTACCAGCCGTGGGTGTAGACGGTCACCGAGGTGGTCGAGGGGCCGGTGGTGAAGCCGGTCTTCAGCTGGGTCCAGCTGCCGGAGCCGGGCGTCCAGGTGGAGACGTCCGTGGTCCCGGTGCCGCTCGCGCCGAGGTAGGCGTAACCGCCCTGCACCCAGGAGCTCAGCGCATAGGTCGAGTTCGGCTTCACGGCCACGGTCTGCGTGCACCGGGCGTTGTCCTGCCCGGCCGGGGTGGCCCGGAGCGCGGAGGTGCCGCTGTGCACGGGGGAGGAGACCGCGGTGCCGCTGCCGCCGGAACAGGTCCAGCCCGCCAGCCCCGACTCGAATCCGGCGTTCTTCGCCACGTTGACGTCGGCGGCCTGCGCGCTGCTCGCGAGCCCGGTGACGGCCAGCGCTCCCGCCGCGACCACGGCGACCGCCCCGCCGAGGACGGGACGGATCCGGCTCCTTCTGTGCCTGCTGCTGCCTGCGGAGCGTTCCACTTGCTGCCTCCGGTGGGGGAGTTGGGGGTGCTGCCGGGGACGGTGGCCACCGTTGGCCGATAAACTGGTCCAGACCAATCGAGTTGTCAAGACCTCTGACGGTACGGATACGTGCGGCGGCCCCGCCGTAGGGTGCCGGAGGTGTTCGCGCGCACCATCGGGTGACCTTTCCCGGGCCCCGGGCATGCACTCGCACGAGTGACGCGGCGGGGGTCTTCGGAACGTGACGGCGAGGATATGGAGGAAGTCCGGCAAAAACCGCCCTCACCCACCCTGAGCTGGGCGAATCAATTCCCCGGCATTTCAAACCGGCGCGGCCGAGGTGACTCTGCGCAGTGGTGCAGGAGTTAACCACTTTGCTTTTCGTCCGATTTCGTACGGAGGAGTGGTGAACGTCGCTGCCGCACGTCTTCGTACTGGGTTCCGTTATCTGTTCTCTGCCCGGTCTGACGTGGTTAAAGTGCTGGGGAAGAAGCACGGAGCAGGAGCGATTGCGGCCGAAGTCATCCCCGACGACGGCCGGGGCCGAACGGGGAAGAGCGTGCCGACCGCAATAGCAGTGACCAGTGCCGACCTGGTGCTCCCGCCGACCGACCGGCAGACACCCACGGCGGCGCTGCTCCAGGCGCCCGACGCCCAGCCCCTCGACCTCGCCGTCGGTGACATGAACCTCCTGCTGGAGCGGCACGGTCACGTCGTCGCGGTCTACCCCGCGGGTCTCGGCCCCGCCCACGAACGCAGGCTGTACGCCGTCCGCTCGGTCCTGGAGAGCGACCGCATCGCCCTGGTCGGGGTGGACCTGCCGCCCCTCGGCGTCGCCGTGCTCGTCCGCCAGCTGCGCCAGCTCTCCGTCTGCGACTTCAGCCCGGGAGTGGTGGCCTCGGCGGCCCGGCTGCTCGCCCACTACATCCACGCCGGAGCCCTGCTGAACTCCGTGGCCCGGCTCGACCGGGTCCCCGTCAGCCTCAGGACCCACGCCAGGTCCTGGGTGCCGGGATCCCAGTTCGCCGTGTTCGCCGGCCCCGGTCCGCAGCTCGTCAGGATCGGCCCGTCGGCCGAACCGCCGGCCGGACCGCCCTTCGCCACCCACCTGTTGCTCGCCAAGGGGCAGCAGGCCTCCGAGTGGATCGAGCAGACCCTCGTCCCGGCCTGGGGGGTGCAGACCGTCCAGGAGTGCGCGCTGCCGTCCGGCTCGGCACGCTGGTGGGGAACGGGGAGGCTGGTGGAGTTCGCCTCGTTCCTCCCGGACATCTCCGTGATCTACCAGCTGGTGTCCTCCGTGCGCCGGGAGAACTGCCACTGGTGCGGGATGGAACTCATCGGCGACCGCTGCGCGTTCTGCTCCTCCCCGCTGGCCCCGGCGGAGAACCGGACGCACTCCCCGGGTGTCCTGGGCCACGGAGCGCCCGCACCGCCCGCCGCCTAGCGCGCCCGGGGCTCTCCGCACACACCGCGCATCCCTCTCCGTCCGCTGCTCCACGCATCCGATCCGAACGAGGTTGTCCGGCCCATGAACTCCCGCCAGCGCCGCGGCGTGATACTCCTGCTCCTGTCGGTCCTGTGCGCCTTCGGTGCCTTCGCCGGAGTGCTCTCGGTGATCAGCGACGTCAACTCGAAGGTCGGTCCCGAGGTCGACGCCTACCGGCTCAGGAGCGACGTGGCCCCGTACACGGCCCTGTCCGCCGGGCAGTTCGAGAAGGTCTCCATGCCGAAACGCTGGCTGTCGGCGAACGCCGTCACCGAGATCGACGAGGTCGACGGCAAGATCGCCGTCACCGAGCTGCGGAAGGGCTCCCTGATGCAGTCCGACATGATGGTCAGAAGCCCCGAACTGCGCCCGGGCGAACAGGAGATCGCCATCATGATCGACGCGGCCACCGGGGTGGCGGGCAAGATCCGGCCGAACGACAGGGTGAACATCTACGCCACCTTCGCGGGTGAACGCGACGGCGAGGTGTCCCAGTCCAGGGTCATCGTCTCCAACGCCAAGGTCCTCGACGTCGGTGAACTGACCGCCCTGAACCCCCGGAAGGACGACCGGAACCAGGCGTCCGAGGCCGTGCCGATCACCTTCGCGCTCACCACGCCCGACACCCAGCGCGTGGCGTACGCGGAGTCGTTCGCCGAGCACGTGCGTCTCGCACTGATCGCGCCGGGCAGCGACAGCGTCGTCCGCCCGGGTGACCGGACCTACACGCTCGACAAGGACAAGTGAGGATGGGATGACCACCAGAATCCTCCCGGCGGTCGGCGACACCGACGCGGCCAGGTCCGTGACCACCCTGCTCAGCCAGCTCCCCGACGCGGAGCCGGCCGCGCCGGTCGGCGACTCGACCCAGCTCATCGACACCCTGGCCCGACTCGCCGGCGAGTCCGTCGAGGAACTGCCCGAGGTCGTCCTGGTCCACGAACGGATCGGCCCGGTCCCCGCCCTGGAGCTGATCCGGGAGGTCTCCCTGCGCTTCCCCGCCGTGGGCGTCGTGCTGATCACCGCCGACGCGAGCCCCGGTCTCTTCGCCGCGTCCATGGACGCCGGAGCACGCGGCCTCGCCACCCTCCCCCTGGGCTACGAGGAGCTCGCCAACCGCGTCCAGGCCGCCGCCCAGTGGTCCACCGGCGTGCGGCGCCACCTCGGGGCGGGCGGCGACGTGTTCACCGGCCCCGGGGGCACGGTCGTCACGGTCACCGGAGCCAAGGGCGGGGTCGGGACGACCGTCACGGCCGTCCAGCTCGCCCTGGCGGCCCAGGCGTCGGGACACGCGGCCGCGCTCGTCGACCTGGACCTCCAGACCGGCGACGTCGCCGCCTACCTCGACGTGCAGTTCCGGCGTTCCGTCGTCGACCTGGCGGCCATCGCCGACATATCCCCGCGGGTGCTCTCCGACGCCGTGTTCTCGCACGACACCGGGCTGGCCCTGCTGCTGGCACCCGGTGAGGGCGAACGCGGCGAGGAGGTCAGCGACCGGGCCGCCCGCCAGATCGTCAGCGCCCTGCGCTCACGCTACGCGGTCGTCGTCATCGACTGCGGGAGCCAGATGAACGGGGCCAACGCCGCCGCCGTCGAGATGGCCGACACCGCGGTGCTGGTGACCACCCCGGACGTCGTCGCCGTCCGGGGAGCCAAGCGCATCGTGCGGATGTGGGACCGCCTCCAGATCCGCAAGGCCGAGGAGACGGTCACCCTCGTCAACCGCTTCAACCGCAACACCGAGATCCAGCCGGCGCTCATCCAGCGGATCACCGGCACCCGGATGCCGGCCACGGCGGTCCCGGCGCACTTCAAGGAGCTCCAGGGCGCGGTGGACTCGGGCCGGATGCACGAACTGGACCCCCGCTCCACCGTGAAGCAGGCGCTCTGGGCCCTGGCGGCGGAGCTCGGACTCGTGAAGCCCGCGCAGGGAGCGGAGCCGCGCGGCGACAGGGGCTCGATCGGGGGCCGCAGGCGCAAGGGCGGCGCGACCGGCGGGGGAGGCCGGCAGTGAGGCGGCGCGGCGGAGCACCCGGCCGGATACGCACAGGGCCGGGCCGCGGCACGGACCGGGACCGGGGGCGTCGTCCGGGCCGGGCGGGTGACGGTGACCGGGGGCGTGCTCCGGTCCGCGGGCGTGACCGTGACCGGGGGCAGCTGAGCATCGAGTTCACCGGGATGGTGCCGATCATCCTGGTGACGCTGGTGCTGCTCTGGCAGGCGGTCCTGGTGGGTTACACCTTCACCCTGGCGAGCGGTGCGGCCGACGCGGGCGTGCGCAAGGCGGTCGCCGCGGGCGCCTGGGACCGGCAGAGCAGGTGCAGGGACGCCGTGTACGAACGGCTCCCCAGCGCCTGGCAGGGGCCCGCCGAGATCCCCGACTGCGGGTCCGAGGGCGCCGACGTGGTCACGGCCACCGTCCGGCTCAGGGCACCCGTCCTGTTCCCGGGTTTCGTCGGCCTCCCCATCCCCGTCGAGGCGACGGCCGGCGCGGCCGCGGAAGGGAAGTGACGCGTCATGACACCCGCACGCACCCCGCACACGACACCGCCCGGCCCCGGCGCACCCGTACACCCTCCGGGCACGGTGCGAACCGGCCCCGGCGCACCCGTACGTCCCCCGGGCACGATGCGCAGCGGTGCGGGCCGGCGGGACGACCGGGGGTCGACCGCCCTCGAGTACCTGGGGTTCCTCCCCGTCCTCATCCTCATCGGCCTCGCCGGGATCCAGCTCGGCCTGATCGCCTACACCGCACAGCAGGCGGGCACCGGGGCCAGGGCCGCCGCCCGCACCGCGTCCCAGGACGCCGTGCGCGGCTCGTACGAGCGCGTCGGCAGGGCGTCGATGACCGGCTGGGTCGCCCAGCGGGCCCGTATCACCCCGCCGTCCGGAGGCGACTCGGTGACCGTGACGGTGTCGGTCAGCGTCCCCGACGTCCTGCTCGGCCTGCTCGGGGACCGGACCGTCGAGAAGTCCGCCACCATGCCCCGCGACTGAGCACCGCCCATCCCATCCGAGGAGTACCGCCCATGAGCCTGCGGGCACGCATCACCGCCCCCGAGGAGCGCGGAGGGGGACGGGAGGACGGCCACCTGGTCGCCATCTACCGCGCGAAACTCCTGGAGGAGATCGACCTCGCGGAGATGTCCTCGCTGGCCGCCACCGACCGCCGGGCCCGGCTGGAACGCGTCCTCGGCCACATCATCAGCCGCGAGGGCCCCGTCCTCTCGACCGTCGAACGCGCCCAGCTCATCCGCCGGGTCGTCGACGAGGCCCTCGGTCTCGGCGTCCTCGAACCCCTCCTGGAGGACGCCTCCATCACCGAGATCATGGTCAACGGACCCGACCAGATCTTCGTCGAACGGGCCGGCCGGGTCGAACAGCTGCCGATGCGCTTCGCCAGCCACGAGCAGCTCATGCAGACGATCGAGCGCATCGTCTCCACCGTCAACCGGCGGGTCGACGAGGCCAACCCCATGGTCGACGCACGTCTGCCCAGCGGAGAGCGCGTCAACGTCATCATCCCGCCGCTCTCGCTCACCGGGGCCACCCTCACCATCCGCCGCTTCCCCCGCTCCTTCTCGCTCCAGGAGATGATCGGCTTCGGCTCGCTGGACCAGCAGATGCTGCTGCTCCTCGCCGGACTCGTCCGGGCGAAGTTCAACGTGATCGTCTCGGGAGCCACCGGCACCGGGAAGACGACGCTCCTCAACGCGCTCTCCGGACTCATCCCCGAGGACGAGCGCATCGTCACCATCGAGGACTCCGCCGAACTCCAGCTCCAGCAGAACCACGTGATCCGCCTGGAGTCGCGCCCCGCGAACGTGGAGGGGAAGGGGCAAGTCACCATCCGCGACCTGGTCCGCAACTCCCTGCGCATGCGCCCCGACCGCATCGTGGTGGGGGAGGTCCGGGGCGGCGAGTCCCTCGACATGCTCCAGGCGATGTCGACCGGCCACGACGGTTCGCTGGCCACCGTCCACGCCAACAGCGCGGAGGACGCGCTGATGCGGCTCCAGACCCTGGCCTCGATGTCCGAGATCAAGATCCCCTTCGAGGCCCTGCACGACCAGATCAACAGCGCCGTGGACGTCATCGTCCAGCTGACCCGGCACGCCGACGGGAGCAGGAGGGTCACCGAGATCGCGGTGCTCGACTCGCACGGCCGCGCCCCGTACCGGATCGTCACCGTCGCCCGCTTCGACGCCCGGCCCATGGACAGCGACGGGGTGATCCACGGCGCGTTCCACGCCCTCCCGCTCCCGCGCCGCGTCGCCGACCGGCTCCACATGTCCGGACAGCCGATCCCGCAGGCCTTCGGGGTCGCCCCGTCCGAGGAACACCTCGCCACCCGAGAGGCCGGATAGGTACCCCGCCATGGACAACCTCGTACCGCTCACCATCGGCGTCACCCTCCTGTGCTGCCTCCTCGGCGTCCTGGGCCTGCACGCCTACACCTCGGGCAAGGCCCAGCGCGAAGCGCTCGTCGAACGGCTCTCCTCGACCGGCCAGATCGACCTGGGCCCGCAGCGCCGCTTCCGGGGCCTCGACCGCCGGCTGCGCCGGACGGGGCTCGGCAGGAGGATCGAGCTGAAGCTCGCGGCCACCGGCCTCGACATCACCCCGGGGGAGTACGTCCTCTCCGTCATGGCGTCCGTGGCGGCACTCTGGCTGATCGCCGCCTCCGTCCTGACCTCCTTCTTCGGCCCGCTCGCCGGGCTCGCCGCGGTCTGGGGCGCCAACACCTTCCTGACCTGGCACCGCACCAAGCGCACCGAGGCCTTCATCAGCCAGCTGCCGGAGGTCTCCCGGGTCCTCGCCAACGCCACCCAGGCCGGGCTCTCCCTGCGCACCTCCCTCGCGATGGCCGCCGACGAGCTCGAAGCGCCCGCGGGAGACGAACTCCGCGTCGTCGCCGACCAGCTGGGCGTGGGCCGCACCCTCGACGACGCGCTCGGCGAACTCGCCGAGCGGCTGCCCTCCCGCGAACTCGTCGTCCTGGTCTCCACCCTGATCCTCGCCAACCGGGCCGGCGGCCAGGTCGTGTCCTCGCTGCGCAACCTCACCGTCACCCTGGAGGAACGCAAGGAGACCCGGCGCGAGGTCCGCACCCAGCTCTCGCAGATCAACGCCACGGCGTACGCCGTCCCGGCCATCGGCGTCGGCGCGATGCTCCTGGTGAACTCGATCCTCCCCGGAGCGCTCGACCGGATGACGGGAACCGTCCTCGGCCAGATCGCCGTCATCGTCTCGCTCGGCCTCTACGCCCTCGGCTTCGTCGCCATCCGCCGCGTTTCCAAGATCGATATCTGAGGAGGGGGCCGGAATGGAACTGCTGCTCGCTCTCGTCGTCGGCGCCGCCGTCTTCGGCGCCTTCACCGGCATACGGATGTACCGCGCCGAGGCCACCCTCCCCGGCGACCTCGCGCTGGCACTGGAGGTCGGATCGACCCGCACCACCGCGGTGGGCTCGGGCATCGACCGGCTCGGCATGCGCTGGGCGCCCCTGGTGCTCCGCCTGATGGGCCCGAAGAAGGTCAACGAGAAGCGCCGCAGGATCGACATGGCGGGCAACCCCGGCGGCCTGACCATCGACCGCTACGCGGCCCGGCGCGCCGTCTACAGCGCGCTCGGCGGGTTCGCGGCCTTCACCATGCTCGCCGGCGGCAGGTTCTTCCTGGCCCTGCTCATGATCGCCTTCGGCCTGTTCTGGGGCGAGGTCGGCATCTGGGCCGCCGTCCGCAAGCGCAGGGACGACATCGACCGCACCCTCCCCGACTTCCTGGACGTGCTCGCCGTCGTCGTCTCCGCCGGCCTCGGTTTCCGGCAGGCGCTCGACCGGGTCGCCGAGAAGTACCAGGGCCCCTGGTCCGACGAACTGCGCATCACCCTGCGCCAGATGGACATGGGCGTCAGCCGCCGCCAGGCCTTCGACGAGCTGCGCAGGCGCAACGACTCCGAACAGGTCGCCATGTTCGTCACCGCGCTCCAGCAGGGCGAGGAACTCGGGGCACCGATCGTCGACACGCTCATCGCCATCGCCAACGACATGCGCCGCACCGATGCGCAGAACGCCCGGCGCAAGGCGGCCAAGGCCGTCCCCAAGGCCACCCTGATGGTCACCACCTTCATGATCCCCGCCACCATGATCCTCATGGGCGCCGCGATGCTGCTCGGCTCCGACACCGACCTCGGATCCTTCACGGGGGAGTGACCGGCAGCCCATGACGATCTCCCTGCACCCGGACGCCGAGGACGCGCGGCACACCGCCCTGTCCACCCCCGCCGGCCCGGCGCCCACCGTGTCGATCCAGGTCAACGCCCTCTCGGCGCTGGCCAGACAGGTGTTCCTGTTCCGGCTGGCCATGATCGCCATCGGCACCCCGCAGGCGCTCGACAACACCGCCCCCGGCCTCCCGAGCTGGCTGGTCGCCTCCGCCGTCCTGGTGACCTTCGTCGGCTCGTACGCCCTCTACCGCGACTGGGAGCGCTTCGGGCCGCTCCTCGTACGCTCCCCGGTCCTCCTCGGGGCCGACACGGTCTTCGGCGCCCTGCTCCTCTTCACCGCCACACCCGAGTCCAGCCTCGGCTACGCGGTCGTCTGCACCCCGCTGCTCGCCGGACTGCTCTACGGCTGGCGGGCGGCCGGAGTCTTCGCCGTGCTCCAGATCCTCGTCCTCGGCGCGGCCTACGGCGCGGACCAGGAATTCCGGGGAAGCCTGTCCAGCGCACTGCTGCTGCCGGGCTTCTGCGTCCTCGCCGGCGGGGTGGGCGTGACCCTGCGCAATCTGATGCTCCGCGTCGGCGCGGCGAGCCAGGCACTGACCGAGACCCGGGCCCGCCTCGCGGTCAGCGTCGCCGTCGAGGACGAACGCGCCCGGCTCGCCCGCGAGATGCACGACTCCGTCGCCAAGACCCTGCACGGCCTGGCCCTCGCCGCCGACGGCCTGGCCGGCTCCTCCGACCGGCTGGACCCCCTCACCGTCCGCCGCCAGGCGGAACTGGTGGCCAGGTCCGCCCGCCGGGCCGCCGCCGAGTCCCGGGAACTCCTCTCCGACCTGCGGCGCGCGTCCGGTCTCGACGGCGGGGTGGACCTCATCACCGAACTGAGGTCCAGAACCGAGGACTTCACCCGCCGATGCGGGATGAACACCGTGTTCCGGACCCTCGGCGACACCCCGGTGCCCCTGGTTCCCCAGGTCGTCGCCCGGCAGCTGCTCACCGTCGCGTCGGAGGCGATGGAGAACGCCGTCCGGCACGCCCACCCCACCTATCTGGTCGTCCTCGCGGGCATCAAGGGCGACATCCTGCGCGTCAGCGTCTACGACGACGGGCGGGGACTGCCCGCGGGCACCACGCTCGACGACCTGAGGCGGGCCGGCCACTTCGGACTCGTCGGCATGGTCGAACGCGCGGCCTCCATCGGCGCCCGCATCCGGATCGGCAAGGGGCGGGCCGCCAAGGGCACCGAGGTCCGCGTCGAACTCCCCACCGCCGCACTGGAGCCGTCGTCGGGCACCACGACCGCCGGGCCGGCGCCCGGACCGGCGGTCGCCTCCGCGGTCGCCGCCGACCCGGCCTCGCACCCGTAGCGGCGTTCGTGCTCCACGGCACCACGCTTCCGCTGCACGGCACCACCCCACCCGCACCTTCGTCCCCATGACACCTGAGAGGAGGTCGCAGAATGCCGGACGACGTCCCGCGCACCCCGGGCCAGGACCCGGCTGCGCAGAACCACGCCTCCCCGCGGCCGTCCGCGTACGGCGCACCGCACGGCACGGAACCCCGCACCCCCGCATTCCCGGCCACCCAGCCCCCGCCGCTGCCCGCCTTCCCCGAGGCCCCCGACCGCCCGGACCCCGGGCCCCTGCGCGTGGTCGTCGCGGACGACAACCCCGTGGTGCGGGCGGGACTCGGGGTGCTGCTCACCGGCCGCGCGGACATCGAGGTCGTGGCCGAGGCGGCGGACGGACGCGAGGCCTACGAGGCCGCTCTGCGCCACCGGCCGGACGTCATCCTGCTCGACGTGCGGATGCCCGGCGTGGACGGCCTCTCCGCCCTGCCGCACCTGGTGCAGGTTGCACCCGTGATGATGCTGACGTACAGCCGGGAGAGCGGCATCGTCCACGAGGCGCTGCGGCTGGGAGCAGGCGGCTACCTGGTGCACGGGGAGTTCACCGCCGACGAACTCGTGCAGTCCGTACGCGACACCAGGAGCGGTCGCGCGCCCTTCACCGCCACGGCGGCCGGCGCGCTGCTCGCCCATATGCGCCAAGGGACGACCCCTCAGCCGGGACCGCTCCCCGACGGACTGGGAACAGCCCTCGCGCCGGGCGCCCCGCAGGACGCCCCGCGCTCCCCGGACCAGCCCCCGGGCAGCACCTTCCACCCCCCGGGCGGCCCGGTGCCGCAACCGCTGCAACCGGCCGGAAATCCGCAAAGCCTTTCGCACGTGCAACCTGTTGTGGGACAGTCGTCGTCCGGAGCGGAGAACAGCGGGCCACCGAGGCCCAACAGGCGCCAGTTCGACCTGAGTTCGCGGGAGGCGGAGGTCATGGACCTGATTTCCTCGGGCATGAGCAACCAGCAGATCGCCGCCACCTGCTTCATCAGCGAGAAGACCGTCAAGAACCACATCAACAGGATCTTCACCAAGCTGCACAGCGCCAGCCGCAGCGAGGCGATCGCCCGCTGGCTCGGCACGGCGCCCGGCCCTGGTCCCGGGGCGAGGGGGACGATCAGCCATGGCTGAACGGAGGAAGAGCCCCGCAGCGGGCTCGCGCACGCGTACGGGACGCATGCGTACGGGACGCACGCGTACGGGACGAGGGACCCAACGCCCGCTTTGGGCCCGCTTTTGGGCCCTGGGGCCCTCCGGCGAGCGGCCTGCCCAGTCGTACGTTGCTCACGCCGCCGGCGGCACCGGCCAGGAGGAAGCCGGTAACGCGGGCGGCATCGCAGAGACTCACACACCGGCCGGTGTCCGGCCGGCCGAATCCGGAGGGGAACCCCATGAGCAAGCTGATGCTGAAGGCTTCCGTGAACGCCAAGGTCTGGGCGAACACGTCCGTCGAGCGCATGAAGGCCCGAGCGGACCAGGGACAGGGCGCGGTGGAGTACCTGGGCATCATCGTGGTGGTCGTGGCGATCATCGGTGTGCTCATGACGACGAACTTCGGCAATGCGATCGCCGGAGCCATCACCGCACAGATCAACAAGATCACGGGCGCGGGCTGACCGCCGGAAGAACCCGCGAGGCAGGGCAGGCCTTCCCCATCTACATCATGGTGGTGGCGGGCCTGCTCTTCCTTGCGTTCGCCTACTTCGCCGTCGGCCAGGCCTCGATGAAGAAGAACGAGGCGCAGACGGCCGCCGACGCCGCCGCCCTGGCCGCGGCCCAGGACGCGCGCGACGCATGGACCTGGCCGGGGGTCTTCGATCTCGATGCCTGGGACGACCTGCTGAGCGGTCAGGACATCGGTGGCGGATCGTGCTCCGCAGCCGACCGGCTCGCGGCGGAGAACGACGCCCGTTCGGTCAGCTGCGACCAGCGCTTCGATCCCGAGGCCTCGTACACCGTCACGGTCGAGACGAACAGGACGGTCGGCAGCTCGGTGATCGCCGGCACGAAGACGACGAGGGCCACGGCGACCGCACGCGCCGTGATCGAGCCGCGCTGCCGCATCGAGGAGGACACCCGCCCCGCGCCCGGTCCCTCCACCGGCACCCCCGACGAGGACGGCGACACGGACGAGCCCGAGGAGCAGAAGGCGTACAAGGTCGTCTGCGACGATGACGAAGACTTCCGTATCGACCCGAAGCACCTCGACCTGCTGCCCGCCTTGGCAGACCTTTTCTCCGTCCACCTGGCCGACAACTAAGTGAACGTCACCGAGAGGAACACGCCGATGCGTGCAGCCATGCCCCGGATCCGCTTCAAGGGAGCCGCCGTCGCCGCGGTCACCGTAGCCATGGCTGTCGCGCTGACGGCCTGTGGTGGCGACGAGGGATCGGACAAGCCTGAGGGGGAGCAGAAGCAGCCCCGGTCCTCAGCGTCGGAGAAGCCGAATTCCCCGGATACCGAAGAGAGTGTCGACCCGTCAGTTGTGCTGGCCAGTGTGAAGGGGCCGGGTGACATCGATCTGGTCGTCAACTCGGCGCAGAGGGACTCCGGTGGATTCGTCACGGTGAAGGGCAGCGTGACCAATGGCTCCAAGCAGCGCTTCGCTGCCCAGGGATGGCAGGGGAACGAGCAAGAGATGGTAGGCAACGGGGCCTCCGTCGCCGGTGCTTCCCTGGTCGACCAGACGGGCAAGAAGCGGTACCTGACTCTTCGGGACACGGACGGCAGGTGCCTGTGCACGAAATTCACCACGGGTATCGGGCCTGGGGAAACCATCCCGTTCTTCGTGCAGTTCCCCGCTCCTCCGGCGGGCGTCACGGACGTTGATTTCCAGCTCCCCACCATGCCCACCGCGACGATCAAGATCTCGGGGTGACGACCGCCATGCAGCCACCCGCCCCCGCACCCGCCTCCCCACGCGGCGCGCTCCGGTGCCGTGTCGGACTCTGCGCCGCCGCCGCGGTCGTCCTCGGCACCTCGACCCTGTGGGGTGCCGCGCCGGCCTCGGCGGACGACAACCCCACCGCCGTCCCGAGCGCCTCGCCCCCCGTGGAGGTCGACGCGAACTCGCCCGGCCTCATGCTCGGTGACGGCGCGACGCTGGGCGACGTCCGGGTCCTCGACATCAAGTCCATCGTCGAGGACATGGGGGGAGAGGAACGCCGGGAGGACACCAACGCCGACATCACCTTCGCCCTTCAGGCCGAGGTCCTCTTCGGCAAGGACAGCGCCAAGCTCAGCAGCGAGGCCACGGCGCGCATCAACGCGATCGCTCTGGAGATCCAGACGCAGAACGCCCCGAAGGTGCGTGTCTTCGGCTTCACCGACAACCTCGGCTCCTCCGCGCACGGCGACGTCCTGTCCAAGCAGCGGGCGAACGCCGTACAGGGGGTGCTCTCCACCAAGCTGCCGAGCGTCACCTTCGAGATCCGCGGCTACGGGGAGGACTACCCGATCGCCAGCAACGACACCGAAGAGGGCCGCAAGAAGAACCGCCGGGTGGAGGTCTCCTTCCCGCGCACCGAAGGCTCGTAGAACCGCGCACGGTCCGGCGGCGCCGGTGCCGTGCCATGGCCGCCGGGCCGAGGCGCTGCACCGGCGCCCGGACGAATGGGTTCCCGACGGTGAAGGACCGGACGGGAACGTAACGGGCGACGAGGTCCCGGCCCGCCCCCGATGCCCCGGACCTCCTGGGGCCGGGGCACCCCGGTACGCGTCGATCAGCTCAGCCCCGGCCCGCCCTGGCGTACCGGCCCCCCCGACAGGCTCCCTCAGCCCACCGTCACCGCGCACGCGATCAGCAGACCCAGCGAGAACAGGCCCAGGACCACCGCGAACACGGCGGGCATCAGCACGGGGCCCCACGCGCCCGGTCCCGCGACCGTGGCCCGGGAGTCCGGGGCGGCCGGATCGTAGGAGACGCGTACCGGGGCGCCGACCTCGAAGCCGAACGGGCCCGGGGCGTGGTCGGTGAACTCGACCTCACGGCCGTCCGGGGTGCGGAAGGCGAAGACGTACTCCGTGCGGTAGCGGTTCTCCGTCCCGGTGCCGCGGTCCTCCACGCGCCGGGCCGCGCACCTGCCCTCGACGTGCGCGCCGTGCCGGACCAGCCGCAGCACACGGAACAGGCGCAGGCCGGAGCGGACCGCGAACGCACCCAGGAACAGGCCGAACAGCAGCAGGAAGGTGGCCGTGCCACCGGGCAGGATCTGCATGAACAAGGCTCCGCTACGCGTTACTTGACGGTGATCGACGCGACGAACGAGTCGAGGTCCGCCGGGCTGAGCGTGCCCTTCACCGCGTTGATCCGGATGGCGAACGGTACGTCGTGCGAGTCGACACCGGCCACCACGACGCCCGTCATCCGGGTGCCCCCGGCCGGGGTCGACTCCTCGCCCGTGGAGGTGAACTCGTAGTCGATCCTGCGGGCGTCACGGGCGCTCTCCTCCCCGGCGAGCCGCACGTCCCGGGTCTCCTTCCGGGTCGCTCCGATCCCGATCCCGGCGCCCGCGGCGGCCGCGGCCTCACCGGCGTCGCCGACACCCGTCGCGAAGTCCAGCTGGACCGACACCATGCCGGTGCGCACGCCCTTCTCCTCCCTGAGCGCGACGGCCGCGTTGGCCCTGCTGCGCTCGGCCGCGGGCTGCGGGGCGTACCCCTGCGCCTCGGGGTAGCCGACGGACACGCTCTTCGTGTCGAGCGTGCCCCAGCCGTCCGGGACCGCGGCGGTGTCCGTGCCGCCGCAGCCGCTGAGCAGTGTCAGACCGAGGGCGGCGGCGAGGGCCGTGCCGAGCGTCCTGGACTTCGTCAACGTCATCGCCTCTTCGTCCGGGGGTTCACCGTGCGCAGTAGCTGTACGGCAGGTAGGTGCGCGCGTCGCCCTGCGGGGCTCCGAGGAACTGCGCGTCCGTCAGTGTCTCCTTCTTGTGCTCGTCGGAGACGGAGAATCCCAGACTCATGCCCAACGAGACCTCGAAGCCGAACTCCTGGGCGTCCGTCTCACCGTGGTAGCGCATCGTGCTGGACAGGCCGTCCTGGAACATCAGCTGCTCGAAGGGGTCCGTTCCGGAAGGCTTCTTCTCCAGGGAGTGGTCGCCGAACATGTACGCGAACGGGGCGGTGTTGTCGCCGGAACCGTCCAGCCACTGCTCGGCGAGGGCCCGCTTGTCCTCCGTGGCCCGGTCGGTCTCCTTCCCGAAGACGACCGAGTTCGTCCGGACCTCGATGCCGGTGTCCCCGGAGGAGTCCGTCACCCCGCCCTTGCCGCCCCGCTTGTCCTTCTTCTTCTGGCCGTTGTCCCCGCCGGCCTCGCCCTTGTCGGACGTCGAGGTCTGCTCCACCGTCTGCGTCATGTCGATCCGGACGATCTTCCCGGTCTTCTGGTCCCGGGTGACGGTGAGGGCCCCGGTGCGGGTGTCCTTCGCCCCGGCGGTGCCGCTCAGCGGGCCCGCGGTGCCGCTCACCTTGCCCTCGAGCTCCAGCTTGGCGGTGTAGGTGTACGCCTCGTTGCCGTTGACGTCGTCCTTCGTGATCGTGACGTCCGGCGAGAACTTGGCCTTGCCGCCGAGCTTGGCGCTGAGCTTGTTCTCGTCGCCCGGCCTGAGGGAGAGGCCCCCGTCCGCGTACACACCGAGTCCGACGGTCGCGTAGGAGATCTTCTTGTCGCCGATCTTCTTCTCGATGTCCTCCTTCTTGTCCGCCCACTTCATTCCGGAGTACCAGCCGCCGCCGTAACCGCCGCTGTGCTTCGTCGAGGTCTCCCACATCTTCATTTCCTCGATGTCGTCCCGCATCTTCTGGGCGTCCGCCTCGCTCTTGAACACCCAGGTGTCCCCGTTGGTGATTTTGATTCCGCCGCCGATGTCGACGTCCGCCTTGCCGAAGCTGCCGAGTTTCACACCGGGCGTGCTGGCGTTGACGCCGGCCGAGGCGGCGTCGGTGAAAGTCATGTAGACGAGCTTGTCGTTCGCGTCGACCTTCCCGTCCCCGTTCACGTCGGTGTTCGCCTGGGCGACCTTCTGCTGGAAGCCGTACTCCTCGCCCCACTCGAACCAGCCGATCTTGACCTTGCCGCCCGCCGTGTCGGAGACCTGGGAGATCTGGCAGAGCTTGGGTTCGTAGTCGGCGTCGGTCCTGGGCCTGGCGGTGCCGTCGCCGTCCGCCCTGCAGCCGCCGCCGTCCCCGGTGAGCGAGGAGATGGCACAGCGGATGCCCTCCCCGATCCGGCCGCCGAGCCCGGCCAGGGCGAGCGCCCCGACGAGGGCGACGACGAGGACGATGACACCGAGGTACTCGGTCGCGGTGGCACCGCGGTCGCGCCGGGCGTAGGAGCGGGCGGGTACCACCGGGGACACGCGGCCCTGGTCCCGGTCCTCCACGAGCCGGTCCAGGACGAGCCCCACGGCACTGCCGGTGACCATGGCGACCGCCGGCATCAGCAGGCCCTCGGTCCCCACGACGCCCCAGGCCGTGGCGTAGCCGTACGCGAGTCCGGCGAGGGGTACGGCGAGCGTGCCGAGGAGATACAGCGGACGGGAGTCCCGGTGGCGGGCGGGAAGTGCCCGGGCCGCGGCCAGGACCGTCAGGACGGTCACGAGCACTCCGGGCAGGTGCAGCAACCCCAGGCGCCAGCCGAAGAGTTCGAGCCGCTCCTCGGTGGCCAGGGTCTCGACCAGCGCCCGCGTCACCAGGAACCCGGCGACGACGTAGACGAGGGCCCCGGCCGCCCAGCCGCGGCACAGAGGGAGGAACCGGCCGCCCCCGCCGCCGTGGCCGCCCGGCGGTATCGGGCCCGTGGCCCTGCTTCCCCAGCCGCTGCCACCGCTCACGGTTCACCCTCTCCCCGACGCCCGCACCTGCCCTGCCGTCCCGCAGGGCGAATGTAGGGCCGGGGGACCGTGCCCGACCCGGGCCCCCGGCCCCAAAGACGGGCCCAACTCCCCTTGCCCGGGCGGAGCGATGGGCCCGAGGACCCATACCGTGCCGGGCTACGGGACGCGAGGAGCGGCGGCACGGTCGCCCGGGCTGCCGGATCCTGGGCCCGGCGGTTTCCGGGACCACCGCCGAGCGGGCGGGCACACCTGCCGGGGGCACACCCGCGGGGGATCCCACCCGCTGAGGGATCACACCCACGGGGATCCCACCCGCTGAGGGATCACGCCCGCCGGGCGGGATCCTCCGCGTCCGCCGAGCCCGCCGGGTTCCGTCCGGCCTCCGCGACCGCCTGGGTCCGCACGGCCGCCGCAGCCCGCACGCTTCCCGTGTCCGCCGCAGTACGCACGCTTCCCGTGTCCGCCGTGTCCGCCGCCGGGGGACCGGCTGCGCGGCGGGGCCGGCCGTTCAGGACGAGATGCGCGGCGACCCCGAAGACCAGTCCCCAGAAGGCCGATCCGATGCCGAACAGGGTGACGCCGGAGGCCGTGGCGAGGAAGGTCACCAGCGCGGCCTCCCGGTCCTTCTCCTCCCGCACCGCTCCGGTCAGCCCGCCGGCCAGCGCACCGAGGAGGGCGACCCCGGCGAGGGCGGCGACCAGTTCCTTCGGCAGGCCGGCGAAGAACGCCACGAGGGTCGAGCCGAACGCACCGACCACCAGGTACACGGCCCCGCAGGCCACCCCGGCGACGTAACGCCGCCGGGGATCGTGATGGGCCTCCGGCCCGGTACAGATCGCCGCGGTGATGGCCGCGAGGTTCACCGCGTGGGAACCGAACGGGGCGAGCACGGCCGAGACCAGACCGGTGGAGCCCACCAGCAGCCGGTCGTCCGGGCGGTATCCGGAAGCGGAGAGCACCCCGACGCCCGGCGCGTTCTGGGAGGCCAGCGTCGCCAGGGTCAGCGGGACCGCGATGCCGACCAGTGCGGCCAGCGAGAAGCCGGGCGCGGTGAACACCGGCTGCACCAGGCCGACATGGTCGAGGCGGACCTGCAGCTTCGCACTCGCGGCACTGCACACCACACCTGCGACGAGCGCCAGGAGCACGGCGTACCGGGGAAGCCACCGCCTGCCCAGCAGGTACGCCAGGAGCACCGACCCGGCGATGACGGGGGTGTGTTTCCAGGGAGGTGAACACGTCCGCGCCGAACGAGAAGAGGACGCCCGCCAGCATGGCGGACACGACCGCGCCGGGCACCAGCCGCATCAGCCGCCCGAAGACACCGGTCACCCCGATCAGGGCGATCACGAGGCCGGACACCACGAACGCGCCGATCACCTCGTCGTACGCGTACGAGCCGATGCTCGTGACCAGCAGCGCGGCACCCGGGGTGGACCACGCGGTGATCACCGGCATACGGGTGCGCAGGCTGAGGGCGATGCAGGTCAGTCCGCTGCCGATCGATATCGCCCAGATCCACGAACCGGTCTGCGCGGTGTCCAGGTGCCCGGCGCGGGCGGCGGAGAGCACGATGACCAGCGGGCCCGAGTAGGAGACGACGACCGCGACGATCCCGGCGAGCACCGCGGACAGCGAGAGGTCGCGGACCAGCCGGGGCCGTGGCCCGCCGGCCGGCGGTCGCTCCCCGTGCTCCGCCGCCGTCGGTACCGATGAGCCGGCCGTCATCCGCTGTCGCCCTCTTCCGCGCTGTCCACGTCCGCGTACGGGGGTCGTACGCCGCCGGAAACCCTCGCACGACCCGCCGCACACGGTCCGCCGGGTCCGGCACACGAGACGGTTCGGGCGCAGGGGGCCGGGCCGGCACAGGAGCCCATGTGTGAACGGAGGGCACCCGAGACGGCTCCGGCACCGGGACGGGCGGCCCCAGGGGGAGCGGGCATGCGTGACAGGTCCGGCACGCGTGACGGGACGGGGCCCGACGGCGGGAGGGCCCCCGAGGCCTAGAAGGGCCCAGTCTTGGGCCCCTGGGCCCACGACGGGGAGCCGGCGGGACGTTAGCGTCTGCGCCGCAGGTGATCGACGCCCGTCCCGGCGCACCCCCCACGGCGCCGGGCCGGGCCGCAACCTGCCGGCAGCCTCCGTGTGCCCCTGCCGACGGCCGGGCCGGCCCTCGCGGGCGACCCGGTCGGCCCGTGCGGTGAGTGGTCCCCCACGACCGGCCGGTCGTGCGGCACCCCCGTGCGGACCCCGCGTCCGCCCCGGCCGGAGCCGACCCGCACCCCCGCCCCGCTCGTCGGCCGCAGGCCCGTCACCCGGCCGGGCCGCATACCGAGCCCCTGCGGACCGGCGGAGGAACGCGGCGGGAAGCCGCACACCGAGCTCCTGCGGACCGGCGGAGGAACGCGGCAGGGAGCCGCACCCCCAGCCCCTGCGCCCCGGTGGAGGGACATCACCGGGGCGGTTCGCCGAGCGGGGCAGCGGCAGGCCCATAATCGGCCGCATGCCCGATCAGTCCACACCCGTGCGCTCCCGCCCGGCGGCGCCCGCAGCCAGGCACCGCGCCCTGGCCCTGCTCACCGCCGCAGCCCCCGCCCTGGGTGCCTACGCCGCGGTCAGGGCCGTGGGACTCGTCGTGCTCGGTGTCTCGGCCCGGCTCGCCGGGAAGGACCCCGCACACCTGCTGGGCGGTCGCTGGGACTCCGTCTGGTACCAGCGGATCGCCGAGCACGGCTACGGGTACACGGTCACCCTCCCTGACGGCGGCGTCCACTCCGACCTGGCCTTCTTCCCGCTCCTGCCCGCCCTGGAGCGCGGCCTCGCCACCGTCACCCCGCTCACCCTCCAGGGCGCCGGCCTCACCGTCGCCTGGCTGGCCGGGCTCCTCGCGGCCGGGGGGATCTTCGCCGTCGGGGCGCACCTGTACGGACCGCGGACCGGGATCGTGCTGGCCGCGCTCTGGGGGGCGTACCCGACGGCTTTCGTACAGTCGATGGCCTACACCGAGACCCTGTTCACCGCACTCGCGGCCTGGTCGCTGTACGCCGTCCTCCGGGACCGCTGGATCGCCGCGGGCGCGCTCTGCGTGCTCGCCGGGCTGACGCGGCCCTCGGCGGCGGCACTCATCGCGGCACTCGCCCTCACCGCCGGCACCGTCCTCGTCCGCGCGTGGCGGGCGGGCCACCGGCGGGGGCTGCTCCGCCGGAACGCCCGCATGCTGCTGGGGGTGTCCCTGGCACCACTGGGATGGCTGGGGTACGTGGTCTTCGTCGCCGTGCGCGAGGGCCATCCGTTCGCGTACTTCGACGTCCAGGCGCACTGGGGGAACAGCATCGACGGGGGCCGGGCGCTCGCCGCGTTCGTCACCGGACTGCCGTTCCCCGCCGCGCTCGGACTCTGCGCCGCGCTGGGCCTGCTGGGCGGGCTGGTGCTCCTGTGCGTACGACAGCGGCAGCCGCTGCCCGTGCTGGTGTACGGCATCGCGGTCGTCGTCGTCTCGCTCATCGGCTCCGGCTACTTCGGCTCCCGGCCGCGTCTGATGATGCCCGCGTTCCCGCTGCTCCTGCCGCCCGCCGTGGCGCTGACCGGCCTGCGTACGACGTTCCGCACCGGTGCGGTCGTCGCCGCGCTGGCCCTCGGCTCCGCCGCGTACGGCGCGTGGACGCTGCTGGGACCGGGACCGCCGTGACCGAGGCCGCCCCGACCGGACCCACGGGCCCGGGCAGCACGGACGCACACGGCACGGACGCACGGAGCAGCGGCCCACGCGGCGGGGCCGGTCCGGGCGGCGAACTTCCGACGGCCACCCCGCCCGAGAGCGGCGTGGCGCTCGTCACCGCGCGGGCGGCGGGACGTCCGTGACGGGCACGGAGACCCGCACCCGCGTCCCGGGCCGCAGGCCCCATCCGTCCATCGCCCCGGCCTCCGACTCCACCACATGACGGGCCCGGAACCTGGGCCGGCCGAGCCGGCCGGGCTGCATCGTGCGGACCGCCAGGACGTTGAACCTCCGGTCCAGGTACGCCACATCGATGGCGAAGCGCATCCGGAACGTGTGCACGCTCCCGCACGGGGTGATCAGCAGGGCGCCCTCGACGCCGTCCGCGCCCAGCAGCCCCCGCGCCCGCGCCCGGTAGGAGGCGGCGATGCGCAGGGGCACCTCCCGCACCTCGGAGTCCGAACCGACCGTCAGCGTCCCGCCGCCGTTGCGCCATTTCCCCATGGGCCCCGACCGTAGCCCTCCTCACCGGCCGGTGGGCCCGGAACGGCCCGCAGTGGGCCCCCGGGCCCAAGACCCCTCCGGCCGGAACGGATTAGGGTCGGGCCCGTGGACGCCACACTGACCGTGCTCGCCGCACTCTGGGGTGCCGCCGCCGGACTGCTGCTCCCGCGCGCCGCGTACCGCCTCTCCGTCGAGCCCGAGGAACCCTGGCGGGACGCCTGCCCCGGCGGCCACGCGTTCACCGGTCCCGCACGGGGCTGGCTCGGCCCGGCCAGATGCGCGGTGTGCGCCGTGGCCGTCCCCTCGCACCCGGGGCACACCGCCCCGCAGACACCGGCACCCGCCGGACACAGCCGCTACGCACCCTCCGCCGCGACCCTGCTGGTCACCGTGGCCGCCTGCGCCGCCCTCGCGGCCACGACCGGGGCCCGCCCGGAGGCCGTCGTCTGGGTGCTCCTGGCCCCCGTCGCCGTCCTCCTCGCCGTCGTCGACCGCCGTGTCCACCGGCTCCCTGACGTGCTCACGCTGCCCCTCGCCGGTACGGCCGCGGTGCTGCTGGGCGCCGCCGCCCTGCTTCCCGGACACGGAGGTTCCTGGACCTCCGCCCTGCTCGGCGGGGCGGCGCTCGGCGGCTTCTACCTGCTGCTCTTCCGCATCAACCCGAACGGCATGGGCTTCGGCGACGTGAAGCTCGCCCTTGCCCTGGGGGTGGCGCTCGGCTGGTACGGCTGGGCGGTCCTCTTCGCGGGCGGCTTCGCCGGGTTCCTGTTCGGCGCCCTCTACGGCGCCGCGCTGATGCTCGCCCGACGCGCCGGGCGCAAGACGGGCATCCCGTTCGGCCCGTTCATGATCGCCGGAGCGCTGCTCGGCCTGGTGTCGGGAGGCCTCGCCACCTGACCCTCACCGGACGCACGGACGCACGGACGCACGGACGCACGGACGCACGGACGCACGGGCGCACGGGCGCACGGACGCACGCGCACGACGCAGTGCCGGACGCGGGGTCCGAGCCCGCGCGCCATCCGGATGTCCTCGGGGCCGGCCCTCCGGTGACCGCCCGCTCCAACGGTGCTTCTCGCACCGGGAGATCGAGGAGGAGTGACCCCTCGCCGCGCACAACGCCCGCTCCTTGTCGAGACACGGAACCGGAACGGAGGCCAACGGCCCTACGCTGAGCCCGTCTTCACACGCCGCGGATGCAACGACATTCCCCGCTCCTCCGTCCTACCCACGAGTAGTGCGATGGTGGTCGTTGAGCGCACAACGAAGGAGCAGGTCATGACGGTGGGAAGGGAAATGCCCGGAGGAGAGATCAGTCCTCCGGCCGGCCGACTGCGTCACGGGAAGGGCGACTGGCTCACCGGCGCGCGGATCACCGCGGTCCTCGGCCTGTTCTACCGGCCCGAAGGGCGCGCGGGGGAGCCGGAAGCCGTCGAATTCGTCCTGGACGGCGGCCAGTCGGTCCTGCTGACGTGCTCCTCCGACCGCAGCCTGAGCATCACCTCCGGTGCCTGGCCCGGTCTGCCCGACTGGTGCGTGCCCGCGGGCCAGTGGCAGTTCGAGCAGTTGAGCCGGCTGCCGCCCCCTCCGTACGGCGGTGCCTGGACGGTCACCGGCACCCAGGAACGGCGCGACGAGCACGGCGAGGTGCGCGAGGCGGTGATCCGCTGCGAGAACGGCGACTTCGCGGTCGCCGGAGGCGACACCGTGGCCATCCGCTTCCTCGCCCGCTGACAACCGGCCGACCCACGCGGGGACCTCCTCACCTGCTGGACCCGCCGAACCGGCCGACCCCCGCCGGACCATCTGCCCCGGCCGACCGATCGCACCCGTCGGTCTCCCGGACCGCCGCTCACCCCGCGGCCACCTCCCACGCGCGACCACCTCCCACGCGCGGCACCCGCTCATCCGGCCGGCCCCTGCTCACTTCCCGGCTGCCCGCCCCCTCCACGGCCGGCCCTCGCACGGGGCACTCCCGCACCCCGGGGCCACCCGTTCCGAGTGCCCACCCCCTGCGCGCGACCGCTCGCACACCCCACGCCCCTCCCGGTACCGCGCCCACGGCTGAGCGGGCCCACCGGCCCGAGACCCCCAGGCTCCGCCGGGCCCGGAGCCTCAGCGGTCTCACGGGCCCCCGGGCCCCACCGGCCCGGTCCGCCGGCCCGTCCCCGCCCCGGCGTCCCTCGAACCGCCCCTCACGTCGCACCCCCCGTAGCCTCGCCGCCCACCGGCGGCACGGCCCCGGTCGGCCCCCCCCCCCCCCCCACAA
>NZ_JBEXRT010000019.1:0-34257 GCF_040613235.1 Streptomyces sp. NPDC006296
CTCAAGGAACGGACGCTTCCTTCGGTCCCGTTTCACCGGGGCCCTCCGGGCGCTTCCCTTCGTTCTTGCGTTTCCGACTCTATCAGACTCTTTCGCGTCCGATTCCCGGTCGAAGCGGGATCCTGCGGTACTACTCTATTCGCTTTCCAGTTCTTCGCTTTCGCGTTTCCCTTTCCGGCGAGTCCGACTTTACCAGACTCTTCTCCGTCCCGTTTCCGGTCCGAAGTTGAATCCAGCGGCCTGCGGAGTGGCCTTTGCCTTTCGGCGGGCCCGACGTTATCAGAGATTCTGAGTCGGATTTCCCGCCCCCTCGGAAGAGGGTCAGGAGGCGGTTCGACGCACGAGGGCGTGATCTGCTTCCCGGTCAGGCGGAGCCGTAAACGTACTGGAGCGGGGCGGCTCGATGCAAATCGAGCCGCCCCGCTCCGGGCCGGCGGCCTCACGGCCGCACCGGCATCAGACCTCGACGACGACCGGAAGGATCATCGGGCGCCGGCGGTAGGTGTCGGACACCCACTTGCCCACCGTGCGCCGGACCAGCTGCTGGAGCTGGTGCGGCTCCATCACGCCGTCCTGGGCCGACTTGTTGAGCGCGTCCTCGACCTTGGGCACCACGGCCGTGAAGGCACCGTCGTCGATGCCGGACCCGCGGGCCTGGATGTGCGGGCCGCCCACGATCTTGCCGGACGAGCTGTCCACCACGATGAAGACCGAGATGATCCCCTCGTCTCCGAGGATGCGCCGGTCCTTGAGGGAGGTCTCGGTGACGTCGCCGACCGAGAGCCCGTCGACGTACACATAGCCGGCCTGGACCTTGCCGACGATCTTCGCCTTGCCGTCGACGAGGTCGACGACGACGCCGTCCTCGGCGATGACGATGTGGTCCTTGGGCACGCCGGTGAGCGCGCCGAGCTCGGCGTTGGCCCGGAGGTGGCGCCATTCGCCGTGGACCGGCATCAGGTTCTTCGGCTTGCAGATGTTGTAGAAGTACAGCAGCTCGCCGGCCGAGGCGTGGCCCGAGACGTGGACCTTCGCGTTGCCCTTGTGGACGACGTTCGCGCCCCAGCGGGTCAGCCCGTTGATCACGCGGTAGACCGCGTTCTCGTTGCCGGGGATCAGGGACGAGGCCAGGATCACCGTGTCGCCCGGGACGATCCGGATCTGGTGGTCCCGGTTGGCCATCCGGGAGAGCGCGGCCATCGGCTCACCCTGCGAGCCCGTGCAGACCAGCACGACCTCGTCGTCCGGCAGGTCGTCGAGGGTCTTGACGTCCACGACGAGACCGGCGGGCACCTTCAGGTATCCCAGGTCACGGGCGATACCCATGTTGCGGACCATGGAGCGTCCGACGAAGGCGACCCGGCGGCCGTACTCGTGGGCCGCGTCCAGGATCTGCTGGATGCGGTGCACGTGGCTGGCGAAGCTCGCCACGATGATGCGCTTCTGCGCGTTGGCGAACACCGTGCGCAGGACGTTGGAGATGTCCCGCTCCGGCGGCACGAATCCGGGGACCTCGGCGTTCGTCGAGTCGGAGAGCAGAAGGTCGATGCCCTCCTCGCTCAGCCGGGCGAAGGCGTGCAGGTCGGTGAGACGGCCGTCCAGCGGGAGCTGGTCCATCTTGAAGTCACCGGTCGCGACGGCCAGGCCCGCGGGGGTGCGGATGGCCACGGCGAGGGCGTCCGGGATGGAGTGGTTGACGGCGATGAACTCGCAGTCGAACACGCCGATGCGCTCGCGCTGCCCCTCGGCCACCTCGAGGGTGTAGGGACGGATCCGGTGCTCCTGGAGCTTGGCCTCGATGAGGGCGAGGGTCAGCTTCGAGCCGATCAGCGGGATGTCCGGCTTCAGGCGGAGCAGGTAGGGGACGCCACCGATGTGGTCCTCGTGGCCGTGCGTGAGGACGATGCCCTCGATGTCGTCGAGGCGGTCCCGGATGGTGGTGAAGTCCGGAAGGATCAGGTCGATGCCGGGCTGCTCCTCCTCGGGGAAGAGCACGCCGCAGTCGACGATGAGCAGGCGGCCGCCGTACTCGAAGACCGTCATGTTGCGGCCGATCTCACCGAGGCCGCCGAGCGGGGTGACCCGGAGGCCGCCCTTCGGGAGCTTCGGCGGGGTACCGAGTTCAGGATGCGGATGACTCAAAAGACTCTCCTCAACCACGCGCGCCACGTACCGCTGAGGGCACGTGGCGCGCATGTCGTTCGTGCACTTGCTGTTGTCAGATGGTGTTCACGCCGCGAGTGTCCTCGCGTATTCAGTTGTGAAGTCCGTGGTCAGAGCTGTACCCCGCCGGCGGCCAGGTCGATCTTCAGCTGGGCCGTCTCCTGGGCGGTGAGTTCCACCAGGGGGAGGCGCAGCGGGCCGGCGGGGAGGCCCTTCAGGGTGAGCGCGGCCTTGGTGGTGATCACGCCCTGGGTGCGGAACATCCCGGTGAAGACCGGGAGCAGCTTCTGGTGGATCTCCGCGGCCTTCTGGACGTCTCCGCCGAGGTGCGCCTCGATGAGGGCGCGCAGCTCCGGGGTGGCGACGTGGCCGACGACGGAGACGAAACCGACGGCGCCGACCGAGAGCAGCGGGAGGTTGAGCATGTCGTCGCCGGAGTACCAGGCGAGGCCGGACTGGGCGATGGCCCAGCTGGAGCGGCCGAGGTCGCCCTTGGCGTCCTTGTTGGCGACGATCCGGGGGTGCTCGGCGAGGCGCACGAGCGTCTCCGTGTCGATCGGCACACCGCTGCGGCCCGGGATGTCGTACAGCATCACCGGGAGTCCGGTGGAGTCCGCGATGGCGCCGAAGTGGCGGAGGAGTCCCTCCTGCGGCGGCTTGTTGTAGTACGGCGTGACCGCGAGGAGACCGTGGGCGCCGGTGCGCTCGGCGGTGCGGGCCAGCTCGATGCTGTGCCGGGTGTCGTTGGTGCCGATGCCCGCGACGACGTGGGCCCGGTCCCCGACGGCTTCCAGTACGGCCCTGACCAGCTGGTCTTTCTCCGCGTCGCTGGTGGTCGGGGACTCGCCGGTGGTGCCGTTGACGACCAGGCCGTCGTTGCCTGCGTCCACCAGATGGGTGGCGAGCCGCTGGGCGCCGTCGAGGTCGAGGGCGCCGTCAGCCGTGAAGGGCGTGACCATAGCGGTGAGGACCCGCCCGAAGGGGGTCTGCGGAGTGGAGATCGGAGCCATGGGTAACACGCTACTCGTTGCTCGGAGCGTCGCGCCCCCTCGGGGGACGGGGAAGAGGAGCCCGGCACTGCCTGCTCGGGGGTTCAGGCAGTGCCGGGTCCGTTTGATCAGCCTAGATGAACTTCGCGAAACGTCGCAATACGGACACCGCCTACGGGGCGACCCGTCCATTTTTGTTGAAGGCGGCATGAGTGAGCGGCATGAGGGTCTGCCAGTGCTGTTCCATCCGCTCCCCCACCATCTCGATCTCGCGCTGCGGGAAGGACGGCACCTTCGCCAGCTCGTGCTGGGTGCGCAGTCCGAGGAAGTGCATCAGCGAGCGGGCGTTGCAGGTGGCGTACATCGTGGAGAACAGCCCGACCGGGAGCACGGCGCGGGCGACCTCCCGGGCGACCCCCGCGGCGAGCATCTCCTGGTAGGCGTCGTACGCCTGGCGGTAGGAGTCCTCCATCGCGCGGCTCGTGAGCGCGTGCTGCTCCGTGGTCCCCTCGACGAACTCGTACTTTCCGGGGCGCCCCTGCTGGATGAGCTTGCGGGACTTCCCCGGGACGTAGAAGACCGGTTCGAGCTCCCGGTAACGGCCCGATTCCTCGTTGTACGACCAGCCCACGCGGTGCCGCATGAATTCGCGGAACACGAAGATCGGGGCGCTGATGAAGAAGGTCATCGAGTTGTGCTCGAACGGGCTGCCGTGCCGGTCCCGCATCAGGTAATTGATGAGTCCCTTCGAGCGCTCCGGGTCTTTCGCGACCTCTTCCAGGGACTGCTCGCCGGCCGTCGACACACGGGCCGCGAACAGCACGTCGGAGTCGGCGGCGGCCGATTTCACCAGCTCGACGGTGACGTCGTCGCGGAAGTGGGCTTGTGTGGGCTCGGGGGTGTCGCTCACCGGCGGGGGTCCTTCCCATTGCTTCGCTCGGGCGGCGTCCACTCTACGGGCCGGGCGGTGGACCCCCGTCAGCGGGAAATTCTCGGCGCTCCGGCGATTCGGGGCACCGATCGGGCTTCCCGTACGTCTGACTCGACAGCAGCACCCGCCACCGACTTCAAGGAGAGTTCCCTCATGTTCCGCCGGCGTGAATCCGTTCCGTTCTCGTTCGTCGCCGAGGCCGACCGGTTCCGCAGTAATGTCACGCCCCCTCCCCGCCGGCGCGTCGGCCGTTCGCAGCTCGCGGCCCGTACGCTCGTCGGGCTGACGCTGGTCGCCGGCTTCGCCGGGTCGCTGCTCTTCGGTCTGCCCGCGCTCGACACCGAGCGGAGTCCCTCCCACAGCCAGACGTCCGAGGCGTCCCGGCACCGCTGACCCGTACGGGCCCCCTGGGGTGGTCCGCCGGGGGACTGCTCGGTAGCCTCACCGGGCACAGCAATCGAGCGTGCTTGTGAGTGAGGATCAGTCGTGCCCCTGCCCTTCCTGACGGCCGACCGCGCATTCGACGCGGACGCGGAGGACATCGCGCTGCCGTTCGACGACCACGACAGCTGGCGACGCCCCTACCGGCCCGGCCCCTGGCGGGTCGCGGCGGCGGCCGGCCTGCTGCTCCTGGCGTCCTTCGTCCTGCTCGCCGCGATGATCATCACGTTCGCCGGATCGCTGTCCGGCGCCACCGCCTGCTTCGTGCTGGCCGCCGTGGTCATCGCCTGCGCGCTGCGGCTGCTGCGGGTCGGTGCCTGGGTGAGCCTGCACGGCGTGCGCCGGGTGGGCTTCTTCCGTACCACCACCGTGCCGTGGCAGGACGCGGCGACGGTCCGCACGGTGCAGCAGCCGGTGAAGTGGCTCGGGTTCCCCCGGACGGTCCAGGGACAGGCCCTGGTGGTGGTGCGCAGGGACGGTGAGGTGCTGGCGCCCCTGGTCACCGACCACAACGCGGACTTCCTGGCCCGCGCCGAGGCGTTCGAGCGCGCCACCGACTCCGTCGAGGCCTGGGGCGACGAGTACCGCCGCGGCTGACGGGACGCACGGCCCCGCGCGGACGCGGGGACACCACGGGCCGGTACGGCGCCGCTCAGGCGCGTACCGGCTTGTCCGTGTGCAGGGCGATGGCACGCTGCATCGCCTTGCGGGCGCGCGGGGTGTCCCGCGCGTCCTGGTAGGCGACCGCCAGCCGGAACCAGCAGCGCCAGTCGTCCGGGCTGTCCTCGGTCTCCGCACGGCGCCGCGCGAACACGGCGTCGGCGGAGTCGCGGTCGATGCGTCCCGACGGGGTGCGCACCAGCTCGTCGACGGGGAGGCCTCCCTCGGCGTCCAGCTCGGCGGCCAGGGCGTTGGCCCGGCGTACGAACTGGGTGTTCTTCCAGAGGAACCAGACGCCGATGACCGGCAGGATCAGCACCGCCACGCCGAAGGTGACCGTGAGCAGGGTGCCGTGCCGGATCAGCAGGACGCCCCGGCTGCCGGCCAGGACGAAGTAGAAGACCAGGACGGCGGCCGTGACGAGGTAGGTGATCTTTGCGCGCATCGGGTGGGGCCCGTCAGTTCAGGTCGAGGAAGTTTTCCAGGCCGAAGGTGAGGCCGGGAGTGTTCACCACGCGGCGGGTGCCGAGCAGGATGCCCGGCATGAAGCTGCTGTGGTGGAGCGAGTCGTGGCGCAGGGTGAGGGTCTCGCCCTCGCCGCCCAGCAGGACCTCCTGGTGGGCGAGGAGCCCGCGGAGCCGGACCGAGTGGACCGGTACGCCGTCGACGTCGGCGCCGCGTGCCCCGTCCAGCGCGGTGGCCGTGGCGTCGGGCTGCGGCGCGGCGCCGGCCTTCGCGCGGGCCGCTGCGATGAGCTGGGCGGTGCGGGTGGCGGTGCCGGAGGGGGCGTCCGCCTTGTTCGGGTGGTGCAGCTCGATGACCTCGACGGACTCGAAGTAGCGGGCGGCCTGCTCCGCGAACCGCATCGTGAGGACGGCGCCGATCGAGAAGTTCGGTGCGATGAGCACACCGGTCCCCGGGGAGCCGGAGAGCCAGGTGTTCAGCTGCGCGAGCCGTTCGTCGGTCCAGCCGGTGGTCCCCACGACGGCGTGGATGCCGTGGCTGACGCAGAAGTCGAGGTTCTCCATCACCGAGGCGGGTGTGGTGAGCTCGACGACGGCCTGGGCGCCGGACTCCGTGAGAGTGTCCAGCGAGTCGCCGCGGCCGAGCGCGGCCACCAGCTCCATGTCGTCGGCGGCCTCGACGGCTCGTACCGCCTCGGACCCGATGCGTCCCTTGGCGCCGAGAACGGCCACGCGCAGCTTGCTCATGTGTTCTTTCCTTACGGAGTGGTTGAGGGGGCCGTCCCGCGGCGGGGCGGGACGGCCCTCAGGAGACCGCTGCCTGGAGGCGGTCGGCCTGCTTGTCCTTCAACGGGCCGATGACCGAGAGCGAGGGGCGCTGCCCGAGGACGTCGGCCGCCACGGCACGGACCTCGTCGGGGGTGACCGCCGCGATCCTGGCCAGCATCTCGTCGACGGACATCTGTTCGCCCCAGCAGAGCTCGCTCTTGCCGATCCGGTTCATGAGCGCGCCGGTGTCCTCCAGGCCGAGGACGGTGGAACCGGCGAGCTGGCCGACGGCCCGGCCGATCTCCTCGTCGTCGAGTCCCTTCGTCGCCACCCGGTCGAGCTCGTCACGGCAGATCCCGAGGACATCGTGCACCTGGCTGGGCCGGCAGCCCGCGTACACGCCGAAGAGCCCGCAGTCGGCGAAGCCCGAGGTGTACGAATACACGCTGTAGGCGAGGCCGCGCTTCTCCCGTACCTCCTGGAAGAGGCGGGAGCTCATGCCGCCGCCGAGCGCGGTGTTCAGGACGCCGAGCGCCCAGCGGCGCTCGTCGGTCCTGGCCAGGCCGGGCATGCCGAGGACGACGTGCGCCTGCTCGGTCCTGCGGTTCAGCAGCTCGACCTTGCCGGCCGCCCGCAGGGTACGCGAGCCCTCGCGCGGCGCCGTGGGGACGGCGTCGGTGCGGGTCAGGGCGCCCGCCCGCTCGAAGGCCCGGCGGACCCGGCGGACGACGGTGGCGTGGTCGACGTTGCCCGCCGCGGCCACCACCAGGTGCGTGGGGTCGTAGTGCTTCTTGTAGAAGCGGGCGATCTGGCCCCGGTTCAGCGCGTTGATCGTGTCGACGGTGCCGAGGACCGGGCGGCCCAGCGGGGTGTCGCCGAGCATGGTGTGCGCGAACAGGTCGTGCACGCAGTCGCCGGGGTCGTCCTCCGTCATGGCGATCTCCTCGAGGATGACGCCGCGCTCGGCGTCGACGTCCTCGGGGGCGATCAGGGAGCCGGTCAGCATGTCGCAGACGACGTCGATGGCCAGCGGGAGGTCGGTGTCCAGGACCCGCGCGTAGTAGCAGGTGTACTCCTTCGCCGTGAAGGCGTTCATCTCGCCGCCGACCGCGTCGATCGCGGACGAGATGTCGAGGGCGCTGCGCTCGGCCGTGCCCTTGAAGAGGAGGTGTTCGAGGTAGTGCGTCGCGCCGTTCAGGGCGGGCGTCTCGTCGCGTGATCCGACGTTGGCCCAGATGCCGAAGGTGGCGGAGCGTACGGAGGGCAGCGTCTCGGTGACGACCCGGAGACCGCCCGGGAGGACGGTGCGGCGGACGGTGCCGATGCCGTTGGTGCCCTTGAGGAGGGTTTGGGTACGGGCGACGGCCCGCCCCTCCGAGGAGGGGCGGGCCGTCGTCACGGAACTACGGGACGTCACTTGGCGGTGTCGTCCTTCTTCTCGTCCTCTTCGCCCTCGATCACGGGGATGAGGGAGAGCTTGCCGCGGGAGTCGATCTCCGCGATCTCGACCTGGACCTTGGCGCCGACGCCGAGCACGTCCTCGACGTTCTCCACGCGCTTGCCACCGGCGAGCTTGCGGATCTGCGAGATGTGCAGCAGACCGTCCTTGCCGGGCATCAGGGAGACGAAGGCACCGAAGGTGGTGGTCTTGACGACCGTACCCAGGTAGCGCTCGCCGACCTCCGGCATGGTCGGGTTGGCGATGGCGTTGATCGTGGCGCGGGCGGCCTCGGCCTGCGAGCCCTGCTGGGCACCGATGTAGATGGTGCCGTCGTCCTCGATCGTGATGTCGGCGCCGGTGTCCTCCTGGATCTGGTTGATCATCTTGCCCTTGGGGCCGATGACCTCACCGATCTTGTCCACCGGGATCTTGACGGTGATGATCCGCGGGGCGTTCGGGGACATCTCGTCCGGGACGTCGATGGCCTCGTTCATGACGTCCAGGATGTGCAGACGCGCGTCACGGGCCTGCTTCAGCGCGGCGGCCAGGACCGAGGCGGGGATGCCGTCGAGCTTGGTGTCGAGCTGGAGCGCGGTCACGAACTGCTTGGTGCCGGCGACCTTGAAGTCCATGTCACCGAACGCGTCCTCCGCACCGAGGATGTCGGTGAGGGCGACGTAGTGCGTCTTGCCGTCGATCTCCTGCGAGATCAAGCCCATGGCGATACCGGCGACGGCGGCCTTGAGGGGCACACCGGCGTTCAGCAGCGACATGGTGGAGGCGCAGACCGAGCCCATGGACGTCGAGCCGTTGGAGCCCAGCGCCTCGGAGACCTGGCGGATCGCGTAGGGGAACTCCTCGCGCGACGGCAGGACCGGCACGATGGCGCGCTCGGCGAGCGCGCCGTGGCCGATCTCGCGGCGCTTGGGCGAGCCCACGCGGCCGGTCTCACCGACGGAGTACGGCGGGAAGTTGTAGTTGTGCATGTAGCGCTTGCGGGTCACCGGGGAGAGGGTGTCCAGCTGCTGCTCCATGCGGAGCATGTTGAGGGTGGTGACGCCCAGGATCTGGGTCTCGCCACGCTCGAACAGCGCCGAGCCGTGCACGCGCGGGATGGCCTCGACCTCGGCGGCGAGCGTACGGATGTCCGTGACGCCGCGGCCGTCGATGCGGACCTTGTCCTTGATGACGCGCTCGCGGACCAGCTTCTTGGTCAGCGCGCGGTAGGCACCCGAGATCTCCTTCTCGCGGCCCTCGAAGGCCGGGAGGAGCTTCTCGCCCGCGATCTCCTTGATCCGGTCGAGCTCCGCCTCGCGCTCCTGCTTGCCGGCGATGGTGAGCGCCTTGGCGAGCTCGGTGCTGACGGCCTTGGAGAGGGCCTCCAGGACGTCGTCCTGGTAGTCGAGGAAGACCGGGAACTCACCGGTGGGCTTGGCGGCCTTGGCGGCGAGGTCGGACTGGGCCTTGCAGAGCGCCTTGATGAAGGGCTTCGCGGCTTCCAGACCGGCGGCGACGACCTCTTCGGTCGGGGCCTCGGCGCCGTCCTTGACGAGCTGGATGGTCTTCTCGGTGGCCTCGGCCTCGACCATCATGATCGCGACGTCGCCGTCCTCCAGGACGCGGCCGGCGACGACCATGTCGAAGACGGCGTCCTCGAGCTCGGTGTGCGTCGGGAAGGCGACCCACTGGCCCTTGATCAGGGCGACACGGGTGGCGCCGATCGGGCCGGAGAAGGGCAGGCCCGCCAGGATCGTGGAGGCAGAGGCGGCGTTGATCGCGACCACGTCGTACAGGTGGTCGGGGTTGAGCGCCATGATCGTCTCGACGATCTGGATCTCGTTGCGCAGGCCCTTCTTGAAGGAGGGGCGCAGCGGGCGGTCGATCAGGCGGCAGGTGAGGATCGCGTCCTCGGAGGGCCGGCCCTCACGGCGGAAGAAGGAGCCGGGGATCTTGCCGGCCGCGTACTGCCGCTCCTCGACGTCCACCGTGAGGGGGAAGAAGTCGAGCTGGTCCTTGGGCCGCTTGGAGGCGGTGGTGGCCGACAGCACCATGGTGTCGTCGTCCAGGTACGCGACGGCGGAGCCGGCGGCCTGCTTGGCCAGGCGGCCCGTCTCGAAGCGGATGGTGCGGGTGCCGAAGGTGCCGTTGTCGATCACGGCTTCGGCGTAGTGGGTCTCGTTCTCCACTAGTGATTTCTCCATACTCGTCGTCTTTCGTCCGTCCGCCCGTGTGGCGGAGGACGGTGCGGAGAGGCGCCCACTGTGTGCGGGCCGGTCTTCGATCGAAGCTCCCGGGCGTTGTCCCGGGGGCCACTACCGAGGACCGGCGGCGGCCGTGGGGCGCCCCTCCTCGTTCGGTTGTCGCACGTCCAGGTTACTGAGGTGAACCCGGGTCACGCACGTACAGCAAAGGGAGCGGCCCCCTGGAACCGGGGTGCCGCTCCCTCGCACAGCGTCCTTACTTGGCGCCGCCGGCCGCACCGCGGCGGATGCCGAGGCGGTCGACGAGCGCACGGAAGCGCTGGATGTCCTTCTTGGCGAGGTACTGCAGGAGGCGGCGACGCTGGCCGACCAGGATCAGCAGACCACGACGGGAGTGGTGGTCGTGCTTGTGCGTCTTGAGGTGCTCCGTCAGGTCCGAGATCCGGCGGGAGAGCATGGCGACCTGGACCTCGGGGGATCCGGTGTCACCCTCCTTCTGGGCGAACTCGGACATGATCTGCTTCTTCGTAGCGGCGTCGAGCGGCACGCGTACTCCTCTGGGTGTTCGATGCGCCCACGAGTGCCCCTGGTCTTGTTCTCAGGGGAGCTTCCGTGACTCGGAGGCGAAGGTCCGATGAGCGCAGCCCTCAGGGTGGTCCCGAAGGCGCGTACACAAACGGCCGTCACACAGCGTACCAGTCGCCGCGACCCCGTCCGTCCGCCGTGCCCGGCGGATCAGCTGGTGAGCGCCCGGATCGAGTGGTAGACGTCGAAGACCGCCAGGCACAGGGGCAGCAGGGTCAGGAGGACGAAGGACTCGGCGACCTCCAGGAAGCGGCCCCAGAACGGGGTGACCCCCTTGCGCGGCACGATCAGCCCGATGGCGGTGATCAGCGCGGCGACGCAGGCGACCGCGGCGGTGAGCCAGATCGTGCGGATGTCGAGTCCGGCGCCGTCCCCCTTGAGCGCCGCGCCGACCAGCTCGGCCGGCGGGTTGAGCGACAGCCCGATGCCGAGGAGCACGAGTGCGGCGAGGCCCGCCCCCAGGGCGCAGCCGACCTGGGCGGTGTAGCGGAACAGGTGGGCGCGCATCAGCATGGCGACGCCGGTGGCGAGGGCGAGGAGCTGGCCCCAGACGCTGTCCGAGAAGCCGAGCACCGCCGCGGCTCCCACGGCCACCAGGGCGCAGCCTCCGGCGAGGCCGAGGAGCAGTTCGTGTCCGCGCCGCGCCTGGGCGGCGATCCGGTCGGCGTCCACCGGGCCCTGCGGCGCCGGGTCGGACGTCCCGTAGTCGCCGACGGTGGTGCGCGGCGGCTCGAAGCCGATCGGGAGGCGTGCGAAGCGGGTGGAGAGTCCGGGCAGGAAGGCGAGCAGGCCCACGGAGAGCGGGGCGCAGACCGCGGCGGTCTCGGCCGGCTCCATGCCGGTCATGATCGCGACGAAGGTCACCAGTACGCCGATGGCGGAGGCGAACACGAAGGCGACGAAGGTGCCGTCGCCCTCGGGGGCGGCGATCATGAGGATCACGGACGCCACCAGCACGGCGGCGCAGGCGAGCAGGAACTGCAGCCTGCCGGTGCCCTGGCCCTGACTGAACGGCAGGAGCCCGGCTCCGGCGACGGCGGCGTTGGTGAGTGCGCCGACGCCCAGCGCGATGGACGAACCGCGGTCCGCGTAGACCCGCGCGCGCACGCAGGAGAGCGCGAGGAGGAGGACGGCGCTGACGGCGGCCAGGATGCCCGGGAGGCCGTGCATGTCGTGGCGGAGGTCGGAGGTCCAGAGCACGAAGCCGAGCAGGACCAGCAGGACCGATCCGCCGAAGAGCCCGGCCGAGCGCATGAGGCTGTCGCCCCAGAGGGTGCGGTCCTTGGCGACCGCGGTGGCGACCGCGTCGGAGACGTCGTCGAAGACCGCGGGCGGCAGCGACTCGGAGAAGGGGCGCAGGGACAGGAGCTCCCCGTCGAGGATGCGCTGTCCGGCGAGCGTGCGTCCGCTGTCGAGGACGGTGCCGTCGCGGCGCACCAGGTGGTAGCCGACCGGGGCGCCCTGGGCGGGGCTCTGGCCGGACAGCCGCAGGATCTCCGGGTAGAGGTCGGCGACGTGGATGTCCTCGGGCAGCGCCACGTCGACCCGGCTGTCGGGCGCGACGACCGTGACGCGGCAGAAGCCGGTTCCGTTGCCGGCCGGAACTCCGGGTCCCGGCCTGCCGGGTCCGGTAGCCGCGGTCTGGGCCGTCGTAGTCACGTGCTGCTCCCCCTCATGCTTCTCCTGGACTCCTGTACATCGCACCCCTGGACCACGGGCTCCCGCCGCGTCCCGATTGACCCGTTTTTTTGCGGTGGTTAGCGGATGCGCACATGCGTCGCGACACCCTACCGCCCTCGTGTCTCCGGGCACGCCAGTAGGATCCTCCCGCGGACGGAACCCCGTCGCCACGGGGGCGCCGATAGGAACAGTTCCGTCCGGCAAGGGAATTGGTGAGCTGTGAGCCAGATCGTCGTCAAGCGCCCACCGCGGGTTCTCCCCTCCGAAGTTCCGGGCGAGCAGGTGCAGTTGCAACCTCCGCCCGAGTTGCCCCGCGGGCAGCAGGAGGGGGTGATGATGCAGCTGCTCCCGATGCTCGGCATGGGTGGTTCCGTCGTCTTCTTCTTCATGACGCCGAACCCGATCATGCGCATCATGGGCATGATCATGATCGCGTCGACGGTCGCGATGGCCCTCTCGATGATCGTCCGCTTCCGGCGCGGGACGCAGGGTCAGCTGGCGGACATGCGGCGCGACTACCTGAAGTATCTGACGCAGACCCGGCGCGCCGTGCTGAGGACGGCGCGCCAGCAGCGCGACGCACAGTTCTACCTCCACCCGTCCCCGGAGCAGCTGTGGGCGCTCGTCGCCGAGGGCAGCCGGGTCTGGGAGCGCCGTGTGGGGGACGCCGACTTCGCGCACGTACGCATCGGTCTGGGCGGTCAGGAGCTCGCCACGCCGCTCGTCGCCCCCGACACCGCGCCGGTCGACGAGCTGGAGCCGCTGACCGCCGGGGCGATGCAGCAGTTCCTGACGACCCACAGCACGCTGGACGGACTGCCCATGGCGGTCTCGCTGCGCGCCTTCTACCACCTGACGATCAGCGGCGAGGCGGAGTCCGCTCGTGCCACGGCCCGCGCGATGGTCGGGGCACTCGCCGCGCTGCACTCCCCCGAGGACCTGGTCGTCGCGGTGGCGACCGGCCGCGACGCCGCTCCGCGCTGGGAGTGGGCGAAGTGGCTCCCGCACGTCCAGGCGCAGGGTTCCGTCGACGGCGCGGGCAGCAGGCGTCTGATCACCACGAGCGTCCCGGAGCTGGAGGAGATGCTCGCGGGCCGTCTCGACGGCCGCCCCCGCTTCCAGCCGGGGGGCCAGCCGCTCCTCGACCAGCCGCACGTCGTCGTCGTGCTCGACGGGCAGTCCGTGCCGGCCACGTCCGCGCTCGCCTCGGCGGAGGGGCTCCAGGGCGTCACCGTCGTCGAGATCGTCACGGGCCAGGTGAACGGGGCGCGGGGCGGTCTCTCCGTCGTGGTGGACCCGCACACACTGCAGCTGGAGTCGGGGCACGGCCTGGTCTACGACGGTGTTCCCGACCTGCTGAGCCACGAGGCCGCGGAGGCGCTGGCGCGGCAGCTGGCGCCGCTGCACGTGGCGACCGGCGGGGACGACGACGAGCCGCTGCTCGCCAATCTGGAGTTCACCGACCTGCTGAACCTCGGTGACGCGGCGTCGGTCGACGTCAGCCGGACCTGGCGGGCCCGCTCGCAGGCGGAGCGGCTCCGGGTCCCGATCGGGGTGGGCGAGGACGGCGGTCCGGTGATGCTGGACCTCAAGGAGGCGGCGCAGGAGGGCATGGGGCCGCACGGCCTGTGTGTCGGCGCCACCGGTTCCGGCAAGTCGGAGCTGCTCCGCACGCTCGTCCTCGGCCTGGCCGTCACCCACACCTCGGAGACGCTGAACTTCGTCCTCGCGGACTTCAAGGGCGGTGCCACCTTCGCCGGCATGGCGCAGATGCCGCACGTCGCCGCGGTGATCACCAACCTCGCGGACGACCTGACGCTGGTGGACCGCATGGGCGACTCCATCAGCGGTGAGCTCAACCGCCGTCAGGAGATGCTGCGCGACGCGGGCAACTACGCCAACATCCACGACTACGAGAAGGCGCGTGCCGCGGGTGCCCCGCTGCAGCCCATCCCGTCCCTGGTCCTGGTCATCGACGAGTTCAGCGAGCTGCTGACGGCGAAGCCGGACTTCATCGAGATGTTCGTCCAGATCGGGCGCATCGGCCGTTCGCTGGGCGTCCACCTGCTGCTGGCCTCGCAGCGCCTCGAGGAGGGGCGGCTGCGCGGCCTGGAGACCTATCTGTCGTACCGGATCGGTCTGCGGACGTTCTCCGCGGGTGAGTCGCGCGCCGCTCTGGGCGTCCCCGACGCCTACCACCTGCCCAACGTCCCGGGTTCGGGGTATCTGAAGTACGGCACGGACGAGATGGTGCGCTTCAAGGCGGCGTACGTCTCCGGGGTGTACCGCTCGGACGCCCGGCCCGCGGTGTCCTCCGGTCCGCTGCCCGTCGACCGCAGGCCGGTGGTGTTCACCGCCGCTCCGGTGGCGGTGCGCTACGTGCAGCCGACGGCGGAGCCGGGCGTGCCGGAGGCGCGCACCTCCGAGGACGACGCCCTGGCGGACACGGTGCTCGACGTGATCGTGCGCCGGCTGGAGGGACGCGGGGCGTCGGCGCACCAGGTGTGGCTGCCTCCGCTGGACGATCCGCCGTCGCTGGACGAGCTCCTTCCGGGGCTCTCCGCGGTCGAGGGCCGCGGGCTGACCCAGCCCGGCTTCGAGGGGTCGGGGCGGCTGGTGGTCCCGCTGGGTGTGGTCGACAAGCCGTACGAGCAGCGTCGCGACACCCTCTACCGGGACTTCTCCGGCGCCGCGGGGCACATGCAGATCACCGGCGGTCCGCAGTCGGGCAAGTCGACGCTGCTGCGGACGCTGATCGCGGGCTTCGCCCTCACCCACACCCCGCAGGAGGTGCAGTTCTACGGACTGGACTTCGGCGGCGGGGGCATGGCCTCGGTCTCCGGTCTCCCCCATGTCGGCGGGATCGCCTCCCGCCTCGACCCCGAACGGGTACGCCGTACGGTCGCCGAGGTGTACGGGATCATGGCGCGCCGCGAGGAGTACTTCCGCAGTGCGGGCATCGACTCCATCGCCACCTTCCGCAGGCTGCGGGCGCGCGGCGAGATCTCGGCGGCGGACCAGCCGTGGGGGGACGTCTTCCTGCTCATCGACGGCTGGGGCAGCTTCCGTACGGACTACGAGGCCCTGGAGGCGGCGGCCGTCGACATCGCCCAGCGCGGGCTCGGCTACGGCATCCACCTGGTCGTCACGGCGTCGCGCTCCATGGAGGTCAGGGCCAACCTCAAGGACCACCTGATGAACCGGCTCGAACTGCGGCTCGGTGACGTCATGGACTCCGAACTGGACCGCAAGGCAGCGGTCAACGTCCCCGCGGGCGTGCCCGGACGCGGTCTCACCCCGGAGAAGCTGCACTTCATGGCGGCGGTGCCGCGGATCGACGGCATCAACTCCGACAGCGACCTCTCCGAGGCCACCGCGGCGATGAACCAGGAGGTCGCCCGGCACTGGACGGCGGCCCCGGCCCCGGCGGTCCGGCTGCTGCCCCGCGAGCTCCCGGCCCGGGACCTGCCCGCGGGCCACGCGCAGCCGGAGCGGGGCATCGCGTTCGGCATCGACGAGAACAACCTGGAACCGGTCTACCTCGACTTCGAGCGGGACCCGTTCTTCCTGGTGTTCGGCGAGAGCGAGTCCGGCAAGTCCAACCTGCTGCGGGTGCTCATCAAGCAGCTGACCGAGCGGTACGACGGGAGCGCCGCCAAGTTCTTCGTCATCGACAACCGGCGGGCCCTCCTGGACGTCACCCCGGCGTCGCACCTCGCGGAGTACGTGCCCATGTCCAACAACATGGAGCACCACACGGACGCGCTGTACGACCTGATGAAGCGGCGTACGCCCTCGCCGGACGTCACGGCCAAGGAGCTGCGCGACCGCAGCTGGTGGAGCGGCCCCTCGGTGTACGTGGTCGTGGACGACTACGACCTGGTCTCCACGTCCAGCGGGAACCCGCTGTCGAAGCTCACGGAGATGCTGCCGTTCTCCCGTGACGTGGGGGTGCGGTTCATCATCGCCCGCAGCACCGCGGGCGCGGGCCGGGCGCTGTACGAGCCGTTCCTGCAGCGCGTCCTGGAGCTGGGGGCGCAGGGCGTGATGCTCTCCGGCGACCCCATCGAGGGGGACGTCCTCGGCAACGTACGCCCGCGGCCGATGCCGCCGGGGCGCGGGGTCTTCGTCACCCGCCGGCGCGGCAACCCGCTGGTGCAGACCGGGCTCATGGACGGGGACCGGTAGGGCGCAGCCCTCGTGCCGGGAACGGAAGCGGGAACGGCGACGGGGGCGGGTGCGGGCGTGGTGTGACGGCTGCGCGCGGACGGACGGTGACAGGGGCGGGCGGACGCGGGCGGGCCCGGGGGCGCGGCCCCAGGCGGGCGGACGCGGGCGGGCGGACCCGGGCGCGCCGGCTGACCGCCATCGTCCGGTCCGGCGCCGGGGACGGCGAAGGCCGGGCTGTGCACGTCTGCTGTCGCGGACGGTCCTGGGCGGATCCTCCTCGGCCGGGGGATCCGGCTGGGAGTGCCGCCGGGGGATGCGGCTGGGAGTGCCGCCGGGGGATGCGGCTGGGAGTGCCGCCGGGGGACGGCACGGGGGTGCAGCCGGGGGTGCGGCCGTCCTGCCGCGGGGCGTTTCCGCCCGGTGTGGCTCGAACTGCGCGGAGGACCAACTGTTTGTAACGGGCTTCCCGGCCAGTGACATGACCATCGAATCCGGCGGTGCCGACCCAGGCGCGGGCACCCTTCCGCAGACGGTCCGAGGGGAGCGGTACGGCGGACGGCGACGGGGCCCACGGACAGCGCAACGCAGGTGTATGAGGCAGGAATTGGTGAATCCTGAACTCGCAAGAGTCACTTTCGGGTCAACTGCGTACCGGGGACGATCACCCGCGAACACGGTGTGATCAACCACTCCCGCGCCCCTCACGAGCGGCGAAGGAGTAGCCGGACACCTCCGTCGCGTGGCGGGGAGGGTACCGGCTCGCAGGTCAACCCGGCTGGAATGGGCTGTATCCGTTCCTTCTCCGCCTTGCTAACTTCCGGGATCCAGAGGCACTGAAAGTACATGCGAAAAGGTGGTTCATGACCTCCCAAGCTCCAGCGCCGAAGATTCCTGAGCTCTGGGTCCCGCTCCCCTCGGGGATCCATCCGAGTTGGCGTGAGATCGACGCGGCTTCCGCCGCCTGGCTCGATCGATTCGGCCTCTACTCGGATCAAGGACAACGGGAACGACTGACGCGCATCTCCGTCGGTGAGATCACCGGCCGGGGCGGCCCCAACGGTCGCCTGGCTGCTCTGCAGTGGACGGCAGACTTCCTGATGTGGCTGTTCGCGTTCGACGACGAGTACTGCGACGAGGGACCGGCTGCGGCTTCCCCGGACGCCACCCTGCTCATCATCACCAAACTCCAGCGGGTCGTCGAAGTCCCCTGGACCACTCCGGCGGACGACAACTACAGCGCCGCGTTACGCGAGTTGCGGCTGCGCCTCGACGATCTGACCACACCGGTGCAGACCGCACGCTGGGCCGCCAGTTTCCGGGCCTACCTCCAGGGTCAGATCTGGATGGCCGCGAACAGCACGTACGGACGGATCCCCACGCTCTCCGACCACCTGGCGGTCCGGCTGGACTCCTCCGGCGTCAAGATCTTCTCGACCCTGAGCGAGATCATCCACGGATACGACCTCCCCGCGATCGACTACGACCGCCCCGACGTCCGCGGATTCGTCGAGGTGTTCGCCGCGATCATCGGCTGGTCGAACGATCTGGTCTCGTACCACAAGGAGCGCCAGCGCAGCCAGGACGACTACGGGAACATCGTCGATCTGATCGCACACGAGCGGCAGTGCTCCCTGGCGGAGGCGGTCAGCGAGACCGCCACGATGCACACCCGCGCCATGGCCCTCTACCTCCGCCTCCGCGACCAGATCCTGCGCGACGCCGGCCCCGAACTCCGCCGCTGGATCACGGACTGCGACTCCTGGATCCGCGCCGACTACGACTGGTCGCTCACCACGAGCCGCTACGTCAACCCCGAGGACCCCGCCGACCTCCCGGCCGGCAGCGCCGCCGCGCCCTTCCAGGAGCGAGAGGCGGACCTGCCCCTCCCGATCGCCAGCATCGCCTGGTGGTGGACGCTGCTGAGGGACTGAGGGGCCCTGGCACATCCGGACACGCTCGCCGCTTCCGGGGCCGACTCCCCCACCCCCGTGGTGCCGCCCCGTCGCACGCCTCCCGGAGCCCCGGGCCTTCCGGCGATGCGGCCCGGATCGTCCCGGCCGCGGAGGCGGCGCGTGGAGCGGTCGGACAATCTGGAGCGGTCGGACAACAGGTCAGGGTGGGCACCTCCCGTGCGTGCCCACCCTGACCTGATCCGCCTACTGTCGACTCCTAGTCGAAGTTGGCACGCGCCCGCCGGTCACCGGCGTGGTAAGCCGTACCGGCGTCACGCACCTTGCGGGAGATGTCCGCGAGGGCGGTCTGAATGGCGGTGGCGTCGCGGTCCCAGCCGGCTTGCGCAGCGTCGTACGCCGACTTGGCCTCGCCCACCCAGAGCTCGGACGCGCTGGCGACCATGCGCTTGATCGCGGCGAGGTCCTCCTGAAGCTGCCTGCCCTGCCGGTCGATGTCACCAGCGGCCTGCTCCAGGCTCGCATAAGTGACAACCATCGTGCCGTCGTCGGTCGGCATACGTTCCTCCAGTTCGGATTGTTCGGATGTGATGACCCGTACGAGTACGGGTGAAGCACGTGTCAGAGCGAGTTGATGGCCGAGGTCTTCGCCTCGGAACCGGTCGAGTGACCGGGTACGACATCGACGCCCTGGAGAGCCTGCTTGATCTCGTCCTCGGTGTTGCCCGAGATCGTCCGAGCCGCCTTGATGGCTTCCTGGAAATTGGCCAGACGGGTGGCGATGTTGCCCATCTTCAGGTTGATGTCAGCCTGCTTGGTGTTGAACGCGTTGGCGCCGATACCCTTCCAAGCGCCTTCCAGGCTGTCGATCGTCCCCTGAAGCGTCTTCAGCTGGCCCCTCACGGAGTCGAATCGCGTGGTGAGCTCGCCCTCAAGCTTGATCAGCATTGCATCTGAAAGCTTCTGATCTGCCATGGTGCTGGCTTCCTTCCTGGTGCTGTTGTTCCGGATCCGGCGTCAACCGCCGGAGGGTGCGTGTGAGGAACTGAGGTCGGTCAGGCGTTACGGCGCTTGCGGGCGACCGCGAAGGCACCGCCACCGAGCACGAGAACGACCGCCACTCCGCCGATGATCAGCCCCAGTTGGCTACTGTCGTCCGTCCCCGTACTGGAGCCTGCCATGGCGGCGTCGTCAGCCTTGTCCTTCTCCTCGGGCTGTGACGAAGCTGATGCGGACGGGGCCGCCGAACCTGCCGAACCGGACGTCTTCTCGTTGGTGAGAGGACTGATGTCCGGGGCACCGGGATCGCCCTTGCCCCTGAGGATGTTGACGGCCGGGCGGATGATGCCGTGCCCGAGATAGTTACTGAGCTCGCCCTTTTCCCAGTCACCTCGGCCGGCGGTGTCGAAGAGGACGTTGAGGACCTGATTGGCGGTCCAGTCCGGATGGGCGGACCAGATCAGAGCGGCAGCGGCTGAGGTGATGGCCGTGGCGGCACTGGTCCCGCCGTTACCTTGACAGTAACTTTCAAATCTTGTGTCACACCATCGGGGAAGGTCATTCCCAGGCGCAGCAATATCGACAAATTCACCATGCTGGGAAGTTTCAGAGGCCTTTCCTTGCTGGTCCGTGGCCGCCACGCCAACGACCTCCGGGTAGGCCGCCGGATAGACAGGTCCGTTCGCCTTTTTACCGTCGTTACCTACAGCAGCAAAGAAAAGCTTCCCCTTGCTTTGGGCATACCGAACTGCTTCGATTTCTTTATCTAGCTTGAAATCATTACCAAACGACATGCTGATGATTTTCGCATCACTATTTGCAGCTGCTCGAATCGCGTCAGTCGTATCGAGAGAATTGAGCTTTTCCTTCGTTTCCCAACCGGAACCGGCAACCCTCATAGGGATAATCTTCGCCCCTGGGGCTAGGCCTTTGATTCCGCCCCCTCGGCCTGTGCCAGCAATCAGCTCAGCCATTGTGGTTCCATGACCATTATAGTCATCGGTCTCGTCTCCTTCAGCGCCCGTGGCATCAAGCCCTTTAAGCACTTGCCCCTCAAGAGAAGACGTGGACGGGTTAACTCCGGTGTCAATGACGACCACCTTCACGCCTTCACCTGTGGTCGTCTTCCACATTTCTTCAGCGTGCATGAGCTTGAGGTACCACTGCTTGGACTGCACGTCTTCGGCGAGCGCAGAGGGCGCAGCACCGGCGAATCCCACACTCCACGCAGCAGCCACAGCCACAGTACTGAGGAGACGTCCTCTCAATCCGAGAAAGGCATGGCGCTTCCGGGGCTGACTCATTCCTGCAGTCATGCTGACTTCCGAACCTTCCCTATACCTACTCGATCACCGGCGGTGCAACTCCACGTCGGCGGCCGGCCTCCCACGTCTCTCTGTCCTCTGTCAGGTAGTCGGGGCGCTGGGTGCCCTCGTCCTCGTCTTCATTCCTGGAGTCCTTGCGCCCTGCAGGGCCACGCACGAGACCCTCGCCACCTGCGGTGAACCCCTTCCCGCCGGCACCACCTCCCGCAACGCGGGGCTTACCCACCACACCGTTGGTGGTGGGAGTGCCTCGCCCGCCGGGCTTAGGCACGCTGTTCGCCCCCTTGGATCCGATGACGCCTCGCTGGCCGACCGCGCCGGGAGCACCACCCGCTCGCGACGCTCCTCCGGATCCGATCACTGTGCCCCGCGGGACACCACGGTTCCCCCCGGGCGCACCTGAACTTGCACGCTGCGGGTTGCCACCTACGATGCCACCCGCCCGGCCTGCACGAGGAGCGGAGGAGCCAGCCGCCTGCCCTGTAGCCGTGGGCCTTCCGCCAGTGATGCCGGAACGACCTGCTGTCGGAGACTGCGCGCCTGGCCCGCCACGCCCGGCAGCCCCTGACGCCGAGCCTCCACTCATAGGTGAGGGGCGACCCACAGGAGATCCGGCACGACCGTTGGCGCTGGCACTACCTCCTGCAGGGCTGTTGGTACGGTTCCCCCCACCGCTGACCGCCTGACCGACACTTCTGGGCGCCCCCGATGGCACCTGAAACCCTCTTGAGCCAGCTACCCCGGGACTGATGACCCCGGGTGCCATAGGAGGCGTCGCGCCACCACTTGCTGCCACGGGGGAAGTGGACTGCGGTGTCGGCGTTCCAGTAGCCACCGACGTTGACGGAACAGTAACGCTGTTGATTTCCGTCGTCACACCCTTGTCCAGAATTGGAGACACGGCTACGGGCGCATCATGCCCATACCCTTGTTCTGGAGAGCTGGGGCCGCCATTCACTGCATTCTCTGCTGTATGCCCGGAGTCTGCCTGAATCGACGAGGTCGAATTACCTGACTTCGGGGATTCTGACTTCTCCCCGTCGAACCAGCGACCTTCTGGTCGCGGCATCTCGATATCAAGCTTCTTGTCGAACCGCGGTGGTTCCTGCGCCGCCAGCGTCTCCCCCGAGACGGCGTAGTAGGAGGCCAGGCGGTTCGCCTGGTTGATCGCCTCCTGGCGGTCCTTCTCGACCTTCACCGCTGCCGCGTACTCCGCGTTGCCCTCGACCCGCTTCGGGGCCTCGAGCTCGTCCGGGGTTTTGGGGTGCAGCCGGGTGTCCCGGGGCGGGAGGGAGTTGCGGACCGAGGCGAGGCCGGTGGCCGCGACGGTGATCTGTGTGCCTGCCGTCTCCGCGAAGTCGCCCAGCTTCTGGGCGTGGGCGACCAGTCCGCTGCCCCAGTCGTGGAAGGCGGCTGCGGACTCGCCCTCCCACTCGACCCCTTCGATGGAGTGGCGGAGCTCCGACGCCGCATCTCTGATCGCGTCCCGGGCCCGCAGGAGTGCTTTGCCCGCGCTCTCCAGGTCCTCCGGATTGGAGTTGTCGATCAGGTCGATCACCGCGTTGAGCTCGTGCTCCTCGAACGAGGTACGGCCCGTCGTGCCGGCTCCGAGGCCGAACGACTGCATCACGCCCTGGACCTGGCGTGTGATGTCCGTGACGACGAGCTGTCCCTGGACACGCTCCTGGTCCTGCTGCCGCTGTTCCGCGGGCGTCAGTTCCGGCTGCTGGTCGTCGCTCATCAGCTGTCACCCAAGTCGTCGTAGGCAGAGCCGTCCTTGCTGTCGGAACGCGGCTTGTCCGGCCCGTCCCCGCGCGTCTTCTCCCGGTCGGCGTCCATCTCCACACGGATCTCGTGGAAGCGTCGCCGCGTGTCGTCGTCCACGTTGTCGAAGCCGACAGCGGCCGCGTGCACGCCCAGGCTCAGGTACTCGATCTGCTCGCCCAGGGACTTCGACAGCGTGACGAGTGACTCGTGTACACGGTTGTACTGGGTATAGAGGGCATCCGCTTCCGCGAAGCAGGTGTTGTGGCCGCTCAGGGAGGAACGCGACACCGTCTGTGCCGCGACCTTCGACCTGCCGGCCGAGGAACTCTCCAACTCCGCCAGCAACGCGTTCACACTCTTCTGGAACTTCTCCAGGGCGCCCACACCCTTGTGGAGATCCCCTTTTCCTTTGGCCACGGTGTCGCCTCTCCCCCGTTTTCCCCGTTTGCACAGTCCGCATCGCGTTGCTTTCGCACTCGCGAGAATCAGGACTGGCCCCAACACATCACTCTAGCCAACGGCACTGACATGACCAACCGTCTTGTCGGCCACGTAACTTCCGGAGGCCGCGCACAGCCGGCAGGCCCCGCACCGCCTGCGCGCCCCGCATCACCGCGAGGCCCCGCACCGCCCCGGCCTCACGCACCGGCCGGCCGCCCCTGGCGTTCCCGGCGGCGACGCCGGTCGCGCACGGCGACCGCGGCGCCCGCGATGGCGGCGACCAGGACTCCCCCGCCGACCACGACGTACGTGGCGAGCCGGGCGTTGCGTTCGTCGGCGGTCTCGCCCAGGTGAAGAGCGGCGGGGACGGGGGCCTTGCCCTTGTTCACTCCTTCGTGCGCCACCGGTCGCTCGATGGGCCTGTCGTCCTCCGTCAGGGCGCGCACCGGGTCGATGACGCCCCAGCCGACCAGGCGGTCGTGGCCGGCGATCGAGCGTTCCGCCGTCTGCTCGATCTGGGCGACGATCTGCTGCTGCGTCCAGTCCTGGTGCTTGGCCCTGATGAGGGCCGCGACCCCGGCGACGTACGGGGCGGAGAAGCTGGTTCCGTTGTCGGCGCAGTGTCCGCCGCCGGGAACGGTGGAGATCACGTCGACCCCCGGGGCGGCGACGCCCACGAACTCGCCGGACTGGGAGAAGGGGGCCCGTTCGTTGTTCCGGTCCGACGCGGCCACGGCCAGCACCCCGTCGTACGAGGCCGGGTAGGTCTCCTTCACGTTGCCGCCCAGGCCGTCGTTGCCGGCCGAGGCGACGATCACGATCTCCTCCGCCAGGGCCGCGTCCACCGCATCCTGCAGGCGGGACGTGGGCCGCACGGCGTTGGCCGTGTCCTGGGAGATGTTGATGACGTCGGCGCCCTTCTGGACGGCGTGCCGGATGGCGGCGGCCAGGGTGTCCGCCGTGCCGTGGCCCTCGGCGTCGTTCTGCTGGATCGGGATGACGGTGGCGTCGGGGGCGAGTCCGGTGAAGCCGGTGTCCTCCGCCTCACGCGCGGCGATGATGCCGGCGACCTTGGTGCCGTGGCCCACCAGGTCGGTGGTGCCGTTCTCCTTGCCGCGGTCGAGCTTGTTGCCGTTCTCGTCCTTGAGGTTCCTGTCCAGGAGGTTGATTCCGCTCGCGGTGTCCACGGCCTTCGTCAACTGGGGGTTCTTCACGTCGACGCCGGTGTCGATGACCGCCACCCGCACGCCCTTGCCGGTGGACTGCGCCCAGAGCTCGTCCATCAGCACGCGTTGCAGGGCCCAGGGGCGGCCGGTGTACGGCTTCGACGGGAAGGTGCACTGGGTGGCGTCGTCCGCGGCGGCCGGCAGCGCCGGCAGGGTGACGAGGAGGACCGCGGTGGCGGCCGCGGCTGTCAGCGGGCGCCGTCGGCGGGACGGGGGCGTGGTCACGTGGCCGCTCCTCACGAACCCTGTGGCTGGCGGGCCGCACCGGTCGACAGGCGGGGGCCCGTCGGCAGGAAGGCGGCCCAGGCGGCCGGTACGGGTGCGGGGTCGACGTCCTTGTATCCGAGCCGGATCTGCGCCTCCTGCGCCTCCTGCCGGCGCTGCTCCCGCTCCTCCTTCGTGCCGGACTCCCCGATGCCGGAGTCGTCCTGCACGCTGTCGCCGTTGGACTGCATGGCATAACGCAGACCGGTGTCGGTCACCAGGAAGAGCGGGCCGGACTCCGGGCTTGCTCCCTTGAACTGCCGGAAGAGCTGGCCCGAGCCGGGGGTGACGTAGGCGCTGCTGGATCCGGTGGGGAGCGTGGCGGGGAAGCCCGTGCCCGCCCAGGTGCTGAGGGTGCCGGCGCCGTCCTTGTCCGCGACGCCGCGCAGGACGTTGCACACGGTGTCACGGCCTCCGCCCGACGCCTCCGCGGAGTTGACGGGCTCCGGCGCACCCTCGGGCCAGTCGAATTCCTGCCCGAAGGGCTTGCCGGGCCGGAACGCTCCGGCGCTGACGTCCTTCGCCTTGCCGTCCTGTCCGAGGGTCACCAGGTCGCGGCTGCCCAGCAGGAGCTTGGCGACGAAGTCGGAGACCGGGGCGACCCGGCCCGGCAGGACCACGTACTGCTGGGTCCTGGTGCCGGAGGTCGCCGCGAGGACCATGCCCACGCGGTTGTCCTCGGGCTGCAGGGCCCCCGGGACGCCGGCGTCGGCACTGGGGGCGCCGACGACGGCGGGGAAGCCGATCTCGTCCCCCGTGTGCAGGGTGGCGAGCCAGTCCGCCGACACCCGCTGGGCCGTGCGGTCGGCGTCGACCAGGGTGCGCAGCAGGGTTTCGTCGTTCTTCACCGGGTACGCCGTGCCGGTGGCGTCCACGAGGTAGCGGGTCTTGTCGGGCCCCGGGCCCTCGACGTACATCACCTCGCCGCCTCGCAGCCGGTCCGCGCCCTCGGTCTTCGTCCGCTCGCGCTCGGCGAAGACGAACGCCGCCTTCTGGATGGCCCGGCCGCCCTCGCCGGGGCGCTCGCAGACGGCCCAGCGCTTGGCGGATCCGGCTTCCTTCTTGTCGGGCAGGCGGTCCGGGGCGTAGGGGATGCCGAGGGTCGCGCCGTGCGGGATCTTGCCGCTGTCGAGCACCGACTCGTCGACGTTGATGACGGTGCCCTTGTCCGGGGTGAGGAGGAGCTTGGCGCTGGACATGTTGAGCACGGGGTGCAGCTGGGTCTTGCCGTCCGTCGTCAACACCACGTAGCGGGTGGTGGACTTGCTGGCGATGATGACGTTCTCTTCGGGGGTGTCCCACTTCTGGGGGGCCACCGGCTTGAACATCCCCCAGGCGCCGAAGACCGCGAGCACGACCACACCGACGATCGCTCCGGGGACCACCGCGCGGAGAGGGCGGGGCGCGCCCTCCTCGGAACCCGACGGGTGGGGCTGCAGGAACTGTGCGACCAACCTCCGCTTCGCGAAGGTGTAGGCGTTGAGTTCGTCCCGCCGTGATGCCATGTGCGCGCTGCCCCTTCTCCCCGATGGGCGACCAGGTTCCCATACCGTCCACGGGCCGCCGCCCCCGACCGGCACCCCTACTATGCCTGTTGGCACGTGGCTCACACCGCTCAGGTAGGGTGATCGACCGGTCAACGCCCGTGCAAAAAACGGTGAATACGGGACACGAGGGGGCAACGCGGCGATGGGTCCAGCGACGGGGGAGCGCTCGAGGCGGTCCTCCCACCGAACGCCCGGCCCTTCCCGGCGGCAACGCAGCAACGACCCGGAAGGCGCGGCGCCCCGACGGCCGGCGGACGCACCGGCGGCGACCACGCTCCGTTCGATCTCCCGGAGCGGCCGTGTCGGCCCCGCACTGCGGCAGCTGGTGCTCGTGGAGGCCGCCCTGGCGGTCGCCGCGGTGGGCGCCGCGCTCGGCGGCATGTGGATGATCCCCGCCGGTGCGGTCGCGTGCGTGCTGATCCTCCTCGCCCTGGTGCGCCGCCGGGGCCGCGCCGTGCAGGACTGGCTGTCCACCGTCTCCTCCCTCCGGCGTCGCAGGCGGACCGCCGAGGCGTCCCCCGCCGAGACGGAACCCCAGCTGGCGCCGGTGGCGGAGAACGTGCCCGGGTTCGCTCCGTACATCCATGTGGACGGCGCCCGGCGCACGGTGGGCATGGTCGGGGACGGCACGTTCCTGACGGCGGTGGTGCGGGTCGAGGCGAGCGGTGAGTCGCTGCGCCGGGCCATGGGCGCCCGGTCGCTCCCGCTGTCGCTGCTGGGCGACGCGCTCGCGGTGGACGACATCGTGCTGGAGTCCGCGCAGCTCGTGCAGCAGGTGCGGCCCGCTCCGGCACCGCACCTGCCGGAGCGTTCGGTGGCCCGGCTGTCGTACGGCCCCCTCCAGGACCGGACCGGGGCGCCCGCGCTGCGGATGACCTGGGTGGCGGTCAAGCTGAATCCGGAGCTGTGCCGGGAGGCCGTGGAGGCGCGCGGCGGCGGCATGGGCGGGGCCCAGCGCTGCCTGGTGCGGGTCGCGGACCACGTGGCGAGCCGGATCACCGGTGCGGGGTTCCGGGCCGTGGTGCTGGACCAGGACGAGCTGAACTCCGCCGTGGCGACCTCGGCCTGCGCCAGTCCCATGCTGTCGGCCCGCGCCGGACGCCCGGACGCGGCGCCGCAGCGGCGGACGACGGAGACGACGCGGGTCTGGCGCTGCGACGACCGCTGGCACACCACCTACGCGGTGGACCGCTGGCCCGAGCTGGGCCGGGAGGCGACTCCGCTGCCGCGGCTGGTGGCGCTGCTGACCTCGGTCCCCGCCTACGCGACGACGTTCAGCCTGACGGTGCGCCGCGGCGCGCACCAGGGGCATGTGTCGGTGCGCGGGCACGTGCGGATCACCGGCGGCTCGGACACCGAACTGGTCGGGGTGCGAAGGACGCTGGAGCAGGCGGCGCGGCACGCCGAGGTGGGTCTCGTACGGCTGGACCGGGAGCAGCTGCCGGGCGCCCTGGCGACGCTCCCGCTGGGAGGCGCGCAGTGAGGAAGCGGATCGCTCCGCGGCGCGGGCTGCCCGGCCCCCGTCACGCGGGCCACACCCTGGCCGCCGACCACCTGGGCGCGCTGGCGCTGCCGGTGGGCGACGACGGCGTGATCATCGGCGACGACGCCGAGGGCCGCCCGCAGATGATCGGCTTCCACCGGCCTGCGCCGTACGACGTCCTGCTGATCGGGGGGCTGTGGACCGCGCAGGTGCTGGCCCTGCGTGCGGCCGGCACGGGCGCGCGGGTCGCGGTCGAGACGGGCCGCCCCCAGGTGTGGACCACCCTGGCGCAGGCGGCGGGTGCCGGCGTCGAGTGCGTCTCGCTCCACGACGTGGGACGGGTCCCGCCGACCGGGGCGAGCGTCAGCAGCCCCGTGGTGGTGGTGCGTGACTGCGGGATGCGTCCGCCCCGCGGCCGGGTGGTGTCCTCGCCCTGGCAGTCGGTGCTGACCCTGCTGCCCTATCTCAGCCCGGTGGCACCCCGGCTGATGCGGTCGGCGACGCTCGTGGGCGTCCAGCGGGTCTCCCCCGCCGAGGCCGAGCAGATCGGCCGCATCCTCGGGCTCGCACGGGCCGAGAGCGAGGCGCTGCCCACGCTGGCGGACGGGGTGACGCTCTGGGTGGCGGGCCGGGACCACCACTGGGTGATGACCGGCGCCACGGACGTCGAGACCGGACTCCTCGGCACCGCCCGCAGGATGGACTGAATCCTCGTTTTCTCCCCGGGCCCGCCGCTTTTCAGGATCATGGCGGGGAACGGATCGGTTCGAGCGAAGGGACGGGCGCATGGGCACCCAGCAGGAAAAGGACGAGCTCTACGCTCTCGACATCTCGGATGTGGAGTGGCTGAGCGCACCCGGTACCGAGAACGTCGAGGAGCGGGTCGAGATCGCCCATCTCCCCGGCGGTGCCGTCGCCATGCGCTCCTCGCTGGATCCGGAGACGGTCCTGCGGTACACGGAGGCCGAGTGGCGCGCCTTCGTCCTGGGAGCGCGGGACGGCGAGTTCGACCTCAGGTAGGCGACCGCGCGAGGGCGTCGCACACGGCGGCGACCGTGTGCTTCACGGGGGCGGCCGTCCGCGACGGCCGCCCCCGTGCCGTGTCCGGACGGCAGTCCCGCACGCTGCGTCCCGGACGGTCGCCCCGCACGCCGGGGCCCGACGAGCGTGCACGCGCGCCGGGTTCGGGCACCTTCTTCCGCGCCGGAGCGACATTCAGCCCGATTCCCCCCGTACCGCCGCACTCGCTTCATGCAGGGACCGCACGTGACCTACGGGACAGTCCCCGCTGAGCGATACGGCCTGACGTAGTACGGGCCATGGCGATTAGGGTGGGTGAGGCGCGGCAGAAGAACCTGCGGGCAGGCACTGCGCGTCGCAAGGGGGAGAGCCGGGCGAACCGGACATCGGGAACGGTCGCCCCCACCCACCACGGCACAAGGGTGCTCGACCACACCAGGAGGCAAAGTGAACGGCGATCGGGACGAGATCAGCGGGGGATGGAACACGCCCGTCGACGAGTCGTCCGACGCGGATCCCGCCGAGATGACGGGTGAGTTCACCATCGACTACACCCCGCCCGCCTGGTACACGCAGAACGCGGCGGGTGAGTCCTCGGGAGGGGCCGGCTCGCACCTGGCACCGCCTCCGCCGCCGCAGGGTCCGCCGCTGTCCGTGCCGGGCCCGGCGTCCGGCGGGTACGAGTCCTCCTGGCGGCCGGCCCCGCCCGCAGCCCCGGACGGTCCGCCGGCGGCCTCCGACGGTCCGTCGGCCGAGCCGCCCGCGCCTCCTGCCGCGCCCGCTCCCCCGGCTGTGCCCTCCCCCGTGCCCGGGGCGGCCGGGGCGGAAGCCGGAACCGGTACGTCCGGTGCCTCCGGCCCGTCCGGCCGACCTGACGCGTCCTTCGGCGGTGGCGACGTGGAGAGCGGCGCGACCATGCAGTTCTCCCCGGCCGCGCTGAAGCGGGAGATCGCCGAGCGCGAGGAGGCGAGGACCGGGGCCGACCCGGCCGCCTCCGGGTCCGGTGCCGGGAGCTCCGGTACGGCGGCCGAGGACTCCGCGGAGCACCCGCCCGCGCCCGTCCCCTCTCCGTCCTCCTCCCCCTCCGCGTCCCCGTCCGCATCGGACACCAAAGCGGGCACGGACGGGAACGCGGACACGGACGCGCACCACGAGACCGCGGCTCCGGCCGGTCCGGTGGGCGAGGACGTGTCCGCCGACGACGACCGGACCGCCGCCCCGCAGGATCCGGCACGGGAGCCCGCACCGGCGGCCGACGACGAGCCGGCCGAGGAGGACGGCCAGGCCGCCGAAGGGGGTGCCGACCGGGCCGACCAGCCCGCGAGTTCCCTGCCTGAGGGCCCGCAGGACGCGGCTCCGCAGGGCGCACCGCAGACCGCGGCGTCCCCGGCCGCCGCCGGGCCCCAGGACTCCGCCCCGTCGAACCCCCCGGCACCGTGGTCGCCGGCACCGCCCGCGCACGGCGCCCTGCCGCCCCTGCCACCCGCCTTCCAGCCGGCCGCACCGCAGCCGGGTACGCCGCAAGGCGCGCCGCACTGGCCCGTCCAGCAGCCGGCACCGCAGCTCGCGCAGCAGCCCGTTCCGGCCCCCGGGGCGCAGGACGGCTACGGCTTCCCGCAGCCCCCGGTGCCCGTACAGCCGGCGCCGCCCGCACCCCAGCAGCCGGTCCAGCCCCACGCGGCCGGACCGCAGGGCGCTTACGGTTTCCCGCCTGCACCGCAGGCACCGCATGGCCCACACGCACCGCAGGCCCCGCAGACAGCACACGCCCCGCATGGCCCACACGCACCGCAGGCCCCGCAGACAGCACACGCCCCGCAGCCACCGCAGCAGCCCGGCTACGGATTTCCCCCGCCTCCGCAGCAGCAGGCGCCGCAGCAGCCGCAGTTCCCCGCGCCGGGCGCGCCCCGGCCGCCCGCCGCGCAGCCCCAGGGCGGCTACGGCTTCCCGGCCCCGCAGCCGGGCAGGCCGCCGCAGTTCCCCGCGCAGGGGGCCCCGCTCCCCGCCCCGATCCCGCAGCAGCCCGCCCAGGGCACCCCCCACCTGCCTGCCCAGCAGCAGCCGCCCGAGGGCTACCAGCCCCAGCCGCCCGGACCGCAGGCCCCGCCCGTCGACCCGCGCACCGGGGCGAGCTGGCCGACGCCGGTCACCCATGACCAGCGTGAGCGTTCGGTGCCGGGTGCCCCGCTCGGTTACACGGCGGCCGTGGAGCTGTCCTCGGACCGGCTGGTCCGAGGCAAGCAGAAGGCCAAGAGCAGCCGCACCCCGTCCGCCGCCTCGCGCTTCAAGCTGGGCGGCAAGAAGGAGGAGGTCGAGCGGCAGCGCAAGCTGGACCTGATCCGCACACCGGTGCTGTCCTGCTACCGGATCGCGGTCATCAGCCTCAAGGGCGGCGTCGGCAAGACCACGACGACGACCGCGCTGGGTTCGACCCTGGCGACCGAGCGGCAGGACAAGATCCTCGCCATCGACGCCAACCCGGACGCGGGGACGCTGGGCCGGCGGGTGCGCCGCGAGACCGGCGCCACCATCCGCGACCTGGTCCAGGCGATCCCGTACCTCCACTCGTACATGGACATCCGGCGCTTCACCTCGCAGGCGCCCTCCGGGCTGGAGATCCTCGCCAACGACGTGGACCCGGCGGTCTCCACGACCTTCAACGACGAGGACTACCGCAGGGCGATCGGTGTGCTCGGCAAGCAGTACCCGATCATCCTCACGGACTCGGGCACGGGCCTGCTCTACAGCGCGATGCGCGGGGTCCTGGACCTCGCCGACCAGCTCATCATCATCTCGACGCCGTCCGTCGACGGGGCGTCCAGTGCGTCCACCACGCTGGACTGGCTGTCGGCGCACGGCTACGCCGAACTGGTGCAGCGTTCCCTGACGGTCATCTCCGGGGTGCGCGAGACCGGCAAGATGATCAAGGTCGACGACATCGTGCAGCACTTCGAGACCCGCTGCCGCGGTGTGGTGGTCGTGCCGTTCGACGAGCACCTGTCCGCCGGTGCGGAGGTCGACCTGGACATGATGCGGCCGAAGACCCGCGAGGCGTACTTCAACCTGTCCGCACTCGTCGCGGAGGACTTCCAGCGGGCCCAGCAGCAGCAGGGGCTGTGGACGTCGGACGGCAGCAGCCCGCCGCCGCAGTTCGCCCCGCCGATGCCGGGTCAGCAGGGCCCGAATCAGCAGACGCCCGGTCAGCAGGGTCCCGGTCAGCCGCCGTACGCGCCGCAGCCCCAGCCCGGTCAGCCGTATCCGGGGCAGCCGTACCCCGGACAGCCGCATCCCGGGCAGCAGCAGCCGTACCCGCCCCAGCCGCCCAACGGCGGGCCGCAGCCCCAGGGCGGGCCGCAGCAGCCGTATCCGCCGCACCCCGGTCAGGGTGCGCAGAACCACGGCTGGCAGCCCGCACCGCCCGCCCCGGCCCACCCCGGGGCGGCCCAGGCCGGGCCGCCCCGGCCTCCCGTGCAGCCCGATGGCCAGGCACAGCGGTCCGGAGAGCCCGGACCGCAGGGCCCCGTTCCGCCGGAAGGCCGGCAGCAGTACCCTCCGCAGTCGCCGCCGGCGCCTCAGCAGTGAGGCAGTAGAGGTCTAAACCAATGAGGGCCCGCACCGTGCACACGGTGCGGGCCCTCATCGCATTCCCGCAGACCACACGCGGTTTGGCGGACCGTTGACGGGACTCGACCGCCGCTGATAAACCTTCGCTTCACCAACTGGCGAACCAGAGATCTGCCCGCCTTCACCATGCGAGACATGACGCGAGGTCCACGTCCATGGTCACAAGAGTCACTCCACGCTCCTCCCGCCCACGCGGCCGTCTGCGTATCCTTCTCGCCTCCGGAGCCGCCGCACTGGCGCTGGCCGCCGGATCGGTCGTCCCCGGAAACCCGTTCGGCCCCGCCCCGCAGGAGGCCTCGGCCGCCGACGGGAAGTCGACCCTCACGGTCGCGGTCGCGCAGAGCGTCGACTCCCTCAGTCCCTTCCTCGCGCAGCGGCTGGTCTCCACGAGCATCCACCGGCTGATGTACGACTACCTCACCAACTACGACGCCAAGGACAACCACACGATCCCCGGGCTCGCCACGGAGTGGGAGACCTCGGCGGACAAGCTGACGTGGACGTACACCATCCGGTCGGACTCGAAGTGGTCCGACGGTGAGCAGGCCACCGCCGAGGACGCGGCGTGGACCTTCAACACGATGATGACCGACGAGGGTGCGGCCACCTCGAACGGCAGCTTCGTCGGCAACTTCAAGAAGGTGACCGCGCCCGGCCCGGACAAGCTGGTCATCGAGCTGAAGAAGCCTCAGGCCACGATGACGGCACTGGACGTGCCGATCGTCCCCAAGCACGTGTGGGAGAAGGTCGGCGACTTCTCGAAGTTCAACAACGACACGACGTTCCCGATCGTCGGCAACGGGCCCTTCATCCTGACGGACTACAAGGTCGACAGCTATGTGAAGCTGAAGGCCAACAAGGACTTCTGGCGGGGCGCGCCCAAGTTCGACGAGCTGGTCTTCCGCTACTACAAGGACCAGGACGCGGCCGTCGCCGCCCTCCGGAAGGGTGAAGTCTCCTTCGTCGCGGGGAGCCCGAGCCTGACCCCCGCACAGGCCGCGTCGCTGAAGTCCACCCCGGACATCAAGGTGAACGACGCCCCCGGCCGCCGCTTCTACGCACTGGCGACCAACCCCGGGGCGCGGACCGAGGACGGCGAGAAGTTCGGCGACGGGCACCCGGCGCTCCAGGACCAGAAGGTCCGTCAGGCGCTGTTCATGGCCGTGGACCGCACGACCGTCATCGACAAGGTGTTCCAGGGATACGCCGTGGAGGGCGAGGGCTACATCCCGCCGCGCTACGACTCGTACTTCTGGAAGCCGTCGGCCGGGCAGAAGCTCGCCCACGACCCGGCGAAGGCCGCGGCCCTCCTCGACGAGGCGGGCTACCGGAAGAACGGCGCCGGGAAGCGGACCGGGAAGGACGGCAAGCCGCTCGACTTCCGCATCCTGTGCCACGCCACCGACCCCAACGACAAGGCCATCGGCAAGTACCTCCAGGAGTGGTGGGGCGAGCTGGGCATCGGCCTGAAGGTCGACTGCCGCGACAACGTCTCCGACCCCTGGTACGCCGGTGAGTACGACCTCGCGTTCGACGGCTGGTCGGTGAACCCCGACCCCGACTTCGTCATGTCGATCCACACCTGCGGCGCGCTCCCGGCGAAGCCGAAGGAGTCCGCGGCGACGGACAACTTCATCTGCGACAAGCGGTACGACGAGCTCTACGCGAAGCAACTGGCGGAGTACGACCCCGCCAAACGGGCCGACCTCGTGAAGCAGATGGAGTCGCGGCTGTACGACCTGGGGTACATGAACGTCATGGCGTACCCCAATGCCGTCGAGGCCTACCGCACCGACCAGATCGAGTCCGTCACGACCATGCCCGCGGACGCGGGCAACATCTACGGTCAGGACGGCTACTGGAGCTGGTGGTCGGCGGTCCCGGCAGCCGGCGCCGCGGGCGACACGTCCGACGGCGGCGGCAGCTCCACCGGAGTCCTCGTCGGGGTCGGAGTCGCCGTAGTCGTCCTCGTCGGTGGCGGACTGCTGTTCGCCATGCGCCGTCGTTCCACCGCGGAAGACCGTGAATAGTCCATGAGCACAGAAAGCACTCCCGCGCTCCTCCAGGGCGCGGCGGGCGTGGACACTGTGCGGTCCGGCGGCCCGCGCGACCAGGACGCAGCGCGACCACGAGACGCGCGCACACGACAGGGCCGCGG
>NZ_JBEXRT010000019.1:34267-135777 GCF_040613235.1 Streptomyces sp. NPDC006296
ACCCCCCCCCCCGCCCCCCGGGGGGGGGGGGGGGGTCCCCCGGGCCCGCCCGCCCCCCCGCGCCCCGCGCGCCCCCCCGCACCGCGGTCCGCGTGCCCGCAGCACGACCGCCTATCTCCGCTACGCGGCGGGCAAGCTGGCCGGCGCGGCCGTCTCGCTGTTCGCCGTGCTCGTCACCAGCTTCTTCCTGTTCCGCCTGATCCCCGGCGACCCCGTCAAGCAGATGACCGGCGGACGGCAGGTGTCCAACGAACAGATCGCGGCGATGCGCAAGGAGTTCGGACTGGACCTGCCGCTCTGGCAGCAGTTCACCGCATACTGCGGCAAGGTCCTGACCGGCGACTTCGGTACGTCGTACCAGTTCCGCGCACCCGTGATGGACAAGATCACCGAGGCACTGCCCGCGACGCTGCTGCTCACCGGCACTGCGTTCGTGATCTACACCGCGATCGGCATCTGGCTGGGCGCCAGGTCGGCCTGGCGCAGCGGCTCGGCGGGCGACCGCTTCCACACGGCCTTCGCCCTGACGCTGTACTCGGTGCCCTCGTTCTGGCTCGGCCTGCTGCTGATCGTCACCCTGTCGGTGGGCATCGGGCCCGTCCCGGGCATGTTCCCGACCGGGGGCATGGAGTCCGGGAGCGGGAGCGGTCTCGACCACGTCCTCGACGTGGCCCACCACCTCGTGCTGCCGGTCGTCACCCTCGTCGCCGTGGAGTACGCGCGCACCCTGCTGGTGATGCGCTCCTCGCTGCTGGACGAGATGGGCGGCGACTACCTGACGACGGCCCGCGCGAAGGGGCTCCGGGACGACCTGGTGCGCCGCCGGCACGCCGTCCCCAACGCGATGCTGCCGACGGTGACCCTGCTCTTCGTGAACCTGGGGAACACGGTGGCGGGCGCGATCCTCGTGGAGACGGTGTTCTCCTGGCCGGGTCTGGGCGGTCTGTTCTACCAGGCGCTGAGCGTGCCGGACCTGCCTCTGGTGCAGGCGCTGTTCTTCATCTTCGCCGCCGCGGTGATCCTGATGAACACGCTCGCCGATGTGATCTATCCGCTCCTCGATCCCCGGGTGGGCCGATGACGACCACGACCGACGCCACACGGACGGCCGGCCCGCGCGCGCTGGCCTGGACCCGCCGCCGCCGGGCGGCGGCCCGCTTCTGGCAGCAGTACCGGAGCCACCGCGCGGGCCTGGCCGGGCTTGCGGTCCTCGCGGTGATCGCCCTGACCGCGCTGGCGGCCCCGCTGCTGGTCGGCGCCGACTCGCAAAGCGTCACCGCCGCGCCGGGCGGTCCGCTGGAGTCGCCGAGCTCCGCGTTCCCGCTCGGCACCGACCAGTTCGGCCGCAGCCTGCTCGCCCTGCTGGTGTGGGGGACGCGCGTCTCGCTGACGGTCGGGCTGCTGGCCGCGTTCCTCTCGGTGGCCATCGGGACCCTGGTGGGGATCACGGCCGGGCACTTCAAGGGCTGGTACGGCAACGTCGTCATGCGGATCACGGACTGGTTCCTGGTGATGCCGACCCTGGTGCTCGCCATCGCGCTGGCCACCGTGCTCTCGCGTTCGCTCTGGACGACGATCCTCGCCATCGGGGTGACCACCTGGCCGACGACCGCCCGGCTCGTACGGGCGCAGACGCTGTCCGTGGAGTCCCGTCCGTACATCGAACGCTCCAGGGCGCTCGGCGGCGGGCACGGCCACATCATGTCCCGTCATGTGCTGCCCAATGTGATGCCGCTGGTGCTCGCGCAGACCACGCTGGTGATCTCCACCGCCATCCTCACCGAGGCGACCCTCGCCTTCCTCGGGCTGGGCGATCCCACGATCGTCTCCTGGGGCGGGCTGCTCCAGGACGCCCGGGAGGCCGGAGCGGTCAGCTCGGGCAACTGGTGGTACCTCGCTCCGCCCGGACTCGCCATCGCGGCCGTCGCCCTCGCGTTCACGCTGTGCGGCCGTACCGTCGAGTCCGTGCTCAACCCCAAGCTGGGGGTGTCCCGATGACCGTCGTGAAGACCGAGAGCGTCACCGAGCCGGAGACCGGGCAGCCGTTGCTCGAGGTCCGGAACCTGCACGTCACCTACGGCTCGGGGGCGTCCGCCGTCCCCGCGGTGCGGGGTGTCGACCTGCGGGTGGAGGCGGGCCGGAAGCTGGGCATCGCCGGGGAGTCCGGCTGCGGGAAGTCGACGCTGGCGCTCGCCCTGCTGCGCCTGCTGCCCGCGTCGGCGACCCTGACCGGCGAGATCCTGCTGGACGGTGAGGACGTCCTCACCATGAAGTGGGGGCGGCTGCGGGCCGTGCGCTGGGCGGGGGCGTCGATCGTCTTCCAGGGCGCGATGCACTCGCTGAACGCCGTGCACCGTGTCGGGGACCAGATCGCAGAACCGATCCTGCTGCACGGGAGGGCCACCGCGGCCGCCGCGCGCAGGCGCGCCGGTGAGCTGCTGGAGCAGGTGGGGCTTCCGGCCGCGCGCGCGGACGCCTATCCGCACGAGCTGTCCGGTGGCCAGCGCCAGCGCGTGATGATCGCGATGGCCCTGGCCTGCGATCCGCGGCTGATCATCGCCGACGAGCCCACCACCGCACTCGACGTGATGATCCAGGCACAGATCCTGCGGCTGATCGAACAGCTCGTCAGCGACCAGGACCTCGGTCTGATCATGATCAGCCACGACCTGGCGGTGCTCTCCGACACCTGCGACCGGCTGTCGGTGATGTACGCGGGGCGGGTGGTCGAGGAGGGCCCCGCCAAGCAGGTCTACGAGAGCGCCAGGCACCCCTACGGCAGTGCCCTGTCCGGCGCCTTCCCGCGCATCGGGGATCCGGCCTCGCGGCACGCGCCGCGCGGCCTGCCCGGTGACCCGCCGGACCCCTCCGCACTGCCGTCCGGCTGTACGTTCCATCCGCGCTGCCCGGCGGCGCTGGACACCTGCGCCACCGAGGACCAGGAGCTGCGGCCGGCCGGTCCGGGCCGGCGTGCCGCCTGTGTGCTGGTGGAGCCGGAGGCCACGGTGGCGTCCGGTCCGCTCGACGGCACCGAGGAAGCGAGGAGCACCTCATGACGACCACTCCCCCGGCACCCCTCCTGAGCGCGCAGGCGCTCCGGGTCGCGTTCCCCGGCCGGCGGGGCGCCGCGACGGCGCGGGCCGTCGACGGGGTCGACCTCGACATCCGTCCCGGTGAGATCGTCGCCCTGGTCGGGGAGTCGGGCTGCGGCAAGACGACGCTGGCCCGGTCCCTGCTGGGCCTGGTCCCGCCCACGGCGGGCCGGGTCACCTTCGGCGGCGAGCCGCTCGACTACGGGGGCCGGGCGCTGAAGGCGTACCGCAAGCGGGTGCAGCTGGTGCTCCAGGACCCCAGTGGTTCCCTCAACCCCCGCCACACGGTGTACGACGCGGTGGCGGAGGGCCTGCGCATCCACGGCTACGCGGGCGACGAGGCGGCGGCCGTGTCCGGGGCGCTGGCGCGCGCCGGGCTGCGTCCTCCGGAGCGCTTCCTCCTCCGGTATCCGCACGAGCTGTCCGGCGGCCAGCGCCAGCGCGTGGTGATCGCGGGCGCCCTGGTGCTGGAGCCGGAACTCATCGTCGCGGACGAACCCGTGGCGTCGCTGGACGCCTCCGTCCGCGGGGAGATCCTGGCGCTGCTGCTGAGGCTGCGGGACGAGCTGGGCCTGTCGGCCCTGGTGGTGACGCACGATCTGGGGCTGGCCTGGAACATCGCGGACCGGGTGGCGGTGATGTACCTGGGCCGGATCGTGGAGACGGGTGACGTCGAGCAGATCCTGACGGCTCCCCGGCATCCGTACACCCAGGCCCTGCTGTCCGTGCTGCCGGAGGCGGACGGCGAGCCGGTGATCCTGACGGGCGAACCGCCGGACCCCTCGAAGGTGCCGGCCGGCTGCCGCTTCCACGCCCGCTGCCAGGTGCTCGCCTCGGGCGAGGCGGAGCGGGCGGGCGTCGCGGACGCGTGCCGCACGAAGGACCTGCCGGTGCTGGAGGGCGGTGGCCGTGACCAGGTCGCCTGCCACTGGGTCGCGGCGGCGGAGGTTCCCGCCTGAGGGGTGTCCGGCGATCCCCGGTGGATCGGCGCGCGGCGTCGGATGCGGTGCATCGCAAGGCGGAGGGGCGTCCGCACACCGGATGTGTTCCGGCGTTCCGGCAACACGGCGAGGTGCCGTGGCTGTCGTCGTGCGCCCGCCGGGGACGACGGGACAGCTCTCAGGGGCTGTCCCGGTCCGCGGGGCCCGGCGCGGCGGGTGTGCGCCCGGGGCCCGTGGTGTGGTGGATGGCCCCGGACAGTTCGGCCAGGGGCCGGCCCGTGCCGCCCCAGCGGTGCTGGATGATCTCGGCGGCGATGGACACGGCCGTCTCCTCCGGGGTCCGGGCGCCGAGGTCGAGCCCGACGGGTGAGGCGAGGCGGGCCAGCCCCGCCTCGTCGGCCCCGGCCTCCCGCAGCCGGGCGAGCCGGTCGGCGTGGGTGCGGCGGCTGCCCATCACCCCGATGTACCCGGCGGGTGTGCGCAGCGCGGCGGCGAGCAGGGGCACGTCGAACTTCGGGTCGTGGGTCAGGACGCAGACGGCCGTGCGCGCGTCCACCGGGGTCGACTCCAGGTAGGTGTGCGGCCAGGCGCAGACCACCTCGTCGGCCGTGGGGAAGCGTTCGGGGGTAGCGAAGGCCGGGCGGGCGTCGCACACGGTCACCCGGTAGCCGAGGAAGGACCCGATGCGCGCGGTCGCCGCGGCGTGGTCGATGGCACCGAAGACGAGCATGCGGGGTGCGGGCGCGTAGGTCTGGACGAAGACGGTGACGTCCTGCATCCGGCGTTCTCCGTGCGCGCCGCAGCGGAGGATGCCGGTGGCTCCCTGGGCGAGCATCCCCCGGGCGTCGTCGGTGACGGCGGCGTCGAGCCCCTCGTCGCCGAGCGAGCCGTCGGTCCCGCCGTCCAGGACCGTCCGGCAGGCGCCCCGGCGCGCGGCTCCGGACACGACCGTGGCGAGCGCGACGGGTGTCCCGGCGGCGACGGTGCCGGCGAGCCGCCGCAGCATCTCCCGGTCCGCCGGTGTGACGCAGGGCCGCACCAGGACGTCGATGGTGCCGCCGCAGGTCAGCCCGGCGCCGAAGGCCTCGTCGTCGCTGATGCCGTACGTCCGCAGTTCCGCCAGGCCGGTGGTGAGCGTGCCGGCGGCGACCTCGTAGACGTCGCTCTCCACGCAGCCCCCGGAGACGCTGCCCGCCACCACGCCCGTGGAGGTCACCGCCATCACGGCGCCCGGTGCGCGCGGCGCGCTGCCCCGCACCGCGACGACGGTGGCCAGGGCGAAGGGCGTGCCGGCGGTCAGCCAGCCACGCAGTTCGGACAGCAGCTCACGCACGGACGGGCTCCTCCCGGCAGGACGGCTCCTGCCCCCGAGGATGCCCCGGGGCGGGCGCGCGCACCACAGGACGGAGCCGGGCCTCAGCCCCGTTCGTACGCCGCGACCAGCTCGCTGGACCGCTTCACGTCGGCGGCCATCGCCACCAGCAGGTCGTCGATCGACTCGAACTTCAGCATGCCGCGCACATAGGCCAGGAAGTCGACCGCCACGTGCAGCCCGTACAGGTCGAGGCCGACGCGGTCGATCGCGTACGCCTCGACGGTGCGCTCGGTGCCGTCGAACTGCGGGTTGGTGCCCACGGAGATCGCGGCGGGCATCGCCTCGCCGTCGGCCGTGAGCCAGCCGGCGTAGACGCCGTCGGCGGGGATCGCGGTGTGCGCCAGGGTCTCCACGTTCGCCGTGGGGAAGCCGAGCTCGCGTCCGCGCTGGGCGCCGCGCACCACGACGCCCTCGACGCGGTGCGGGCGGCCGAGGATCTCCGCGGCCCCCGCGACGTCGCCCTCGGCGATCAGGCGGCGGGTGAGCGTCGAGGAGAACGGCTCGCCGCCGCCTGCCTCACCGCTCACGTAGAGGTCGATGACCTCGGTGCCGTAGTCGTGGGTGGCGCCGAGCTCGGCGAGGAAGGCGACGTTGCCGGCCGCGCGGTGGCCGAACCGGAAGTTGGGGCCCTCGATGACCAGCTTCGCGTGCAGCTTGTCGACGAGCACCTTGACGATGAAGTCGGCGGGCGAGAGCTGGGAGAACGCGGCCGTGAACGGCAGGATGAGCACCGCGTCCACCCCCAGCGCGGCCATCAGCTCGGCGCGGCGGTGGTGCGGTGCCAGCAGCGGCGGATGGGTGCCGGGACGGACGACCTCGCTGGGGTGCGGGTCGAAGGTGACCACGACCGAGGGAACGCCGAGCTCGCGCGCCCGCTCCACGGCACGGCCGATGATCAGCTGGTGTCCGCGGTGCACCCCGTCGTAGGACCCGATGGTGACGACGCTGCGCCCCCAGTCCTCAGGGATGTCCTCCAAACCACGCCAGCAGTGCACTCTGACCGCTCCTCGCCCGAACCTGTGTACGTGTGTATGTCCATTACGCAGGTCTAAGACTGCCATGCTCACGTCCCGCAGCCTGCATCGGCATGGGGATCCCGGACCGCGGCCCGTCGGGCACCGCCGTGGTCCGCCGTGCGGCGGGACCGACGACGGCGGCCCACTCCTGCGGGGCGTCCGCCAGCCACCGGGCGACGAGGGCCGCGAATCCGGGATCCTCCCGGGTGAGCTCGGCGAACCGCCCCGCACCGTCGGCCGTCCGTACCAGGAGCGTCCCGGTGCGGTGCACCAGGGCCCGGGTGCGGGCCTCGGGACGGCCTCCGGCGCCCGCGGCGGCGGCCCGCAGCAGCGCGTCGAGGACCTCGGGGTCCCGGGCGGTGTCCTGTTCGAACTCCAGCAGCACCTCCAGCAGCTCGGCCCGCAGCGGCCGGGACGCGGTGCTGCCCGCGGCGGCGAGCACCCGGGCCAGCGCGGCGCGCACCGGCGGCGGCGCCGGACGGTCCCGCAGCAGCCCGGTCATCAGCGGCAGGATCAGAGCCCGGGCGGCCGGGCTGTGCTCCAGCCTGCGGTCCACATAGGCGGCGGCCTGCGCCGCGGCCTCCCGGCCGGGGCGGCTGTCGATGTAGCAGCGCACGAGGCCCGGGGCGTGCAGCGCCAGGGCGGGGGTGTCGAGGCCGGCCAGTTCCCCGAGCACGGTGTCGGCGGGCTCCCCCGGCAGCGAGAGACGGGCGCGCAGCGCGGCGAGCACCGGCTCGGGGTGCTCGGGGAACACCTCCGTGAGCAGGGCCACCGGCAGCCGGGGGTCGCCCGCGGCGAAGACCCGCAGGGCCTGCGGGAGGTAGCGGCCGCCCGTCCCGGGGTCCCGGACGAGCACGGTGAGCGCCTGGGCGTGCAGCACCGTGTCGTCGGGCCGGGCCAGCAGGGTGAGCGCGGTGCGGCGGAGCAGGGCCCGGTCGGAGGCCTGGAGGGTGCGGGCGGCCAGGAGCGGGAGGTGCACGGCCGCGGCGGCGCGCCGTACCGGCCGCTCGTCGTCGCGGGCCCAGCGGTCCAGCGCCCTGCACAGGGCGGCCGGCTCGTCCTCGGCGAGGGTGGTGAGCAGTTCGGCGGCGCGCGGGTGGGTGGTCTCGACGAGTGCCTCGGTGAGACCGTCGACGGCCAGGTCCCGCCGGGCGTACAGGAGTGCCTGCGCCGCGGCGGCCACGGTGAGCCGTACGGGCGCGCCCTCCTCGGCGGGCAGCGGGCTCTCGTCCGTGAACCAGCGGCACAGCAGCGGCTGGACGGCTGCGGGGTCGGCGGCGAGCCGCCGCGCCACCGCGTCCAGGAAGCGTTCGCCGCCGTCCGGGCGGGGAGCGCCGTCGGCGGGCAGGAGGCGCCGCAGCAGGTCGATCCGGTCCTCCTCGGGCAGCCGGACCCGGCGCCAGAACCACGGGCCGAACTCCGCGTAGGGGCCGAGGGGGGCGGGTCCGCCGCCCGACAGGGACCGCCGGGTGATCCGCCCGGCCAGCACCCGCAGCACCCCGAGGCAGGGCCGGGCGTCCGGGACCCTGAGGAGGCTCTCGCGGAGCAGCCGGGCCGCCCACCACACGGCGTCGGCGGGCCGCTCCCGCGGACCGGGGGCCAGCCGGTCCATCGCCTCGATCAGGTCAGCCATCCGGTGGGCCAGCGCCGCGTGCCCGTGGCGCCGCTCCAGCAGGAGCATCGCCTGGATCACCGGACCGATGCGGTGCCGCGGCACGGGGAGGTTGCGGGGCTCCGCCGGGTCCTCCGGGGCGGGGCCGGGCGTCTCGGACGCACCGTCCGCGTGCCAGCGGTGGACCAGCGCGTGCAGGGCCGCGTCCAGGTCGAGGTGCGCGCCCTGCACCCAGTCCCCCAGCTCCTCGTGGGCGAAGCGGTAGCCGGCCCCCGCCGGGACCAGCAACCCCTCGGTGAGGACCGCCGAGGCCCATCCGGTGCGCCAGGGGAAGATCTCCTCGAACGCCTCCCGGTCCAGCTCGCCCTGCCCCGGGCCAAGGCAGCGCCTGGCCGCCTCGTGGACCTGGCCGGACACCTTGGCCGCCAGCCGGCGGACCTCCGCGCCCCGCAGCCGGGGCTCCGCCTGCGCCCCGATGCGGACGGCGATCCGCACGCAGGTGAGGTCCAGGTGGGCGGCGAAGACCTCCTCGGTGCCGGGGTGCCCGGGGACGTCGGGCGGGAGCGCCGCGCGCACCTCGGCCAGCAGGCGCAGGGTGAGCGGGTGCCGGTCGTGGCCGGGCGCGATCGCGCCGGGCGGGATGGCGTACCGCTCCCGGGCCCGCTCGGCCTGTTCCGCGGTGAGGTCGCCGAGCCGGACGGCAGGCGGCAGGCCACGGGCCGGCCGCTCGGGGCGGTGCAGGGCGCCCGGCGGATACAGCGCGCCGGCGGTCTCCCAGTGCTCGGGGCGGCAGGCGACGAGCAGCCGCACCTCGTGGGCCGGGAGCCACGCGGCGCTCGCCCCGGCCCAGCCGGCGAGCCGGTGGGCCAGCAGCGGCTCCATCTCCTCCGGGCCGTCGACGACGACGAGGAGCGCCTTCCCGGTCGCCGCGGCGAGGCGCGCCACCCGCTCCGGGGTGGCCGTCGCCATGTCGCCCCGGGCCCCCGCTGCGGTGAGGATCCGTCCGGAGCGCTGGAGGGCTCTGCCCATCGCGTCGGCGACCGAGGTGTCGTCGGCGAGCAGGTCGGCCCCGCGCAGCCAGAGCGTCAGGGCGGGCACCGGGCCGCGGGCCCGGCGCGCGGCCAGCGCCGCGAGCTCCGTGGTGCGGCCGGTCCCCGGGGCGCCGACCAGGCCGAGCACCGGACCGGTCCCGGTCTCGAACGCGGTGAACTCCGCGCTGATGTCGGGGCGTTCGACGGTCTCCGTGCCGCAGGGCCGGCCGTCCGCATGGCCGAGGGAGGTGGCGGTCAGCTGCAGCGCCCCGGCGAGGTTGAGGTCGCGGCCGTAGCCCGGGACGCCGTTCGCGTTGCGCCCGAGCACCTCGGCGAGCGGGCCGGGAGCATCCTGGAGGTTCAGGGGCACCGCGAGCCCCGCGGTCTCGTGCTCCGCCTCCAGCGCGGTGGAGAGCACGCCCAGGACGGCGCCGGTGCGCGGATCCGTCACGGGCCCGCCGACGGCCGCCCCGCCGGACCGCAGCGCGTCGCGCCCGTCCGTCCCGAGGGCGAGCTCCAGCGCGCCGGCCAGGGGGTGCGCGCGGCCGCCCTCCGTGTACGTCGCCGGGGTCGTCCCGAGCACGCGCGCCTCGCGCCAGCCGTGGGCGGCGATCCGCACATAGGTGCCGGTGCCGATCTCCTCGCGCAGGGCGACCGGGAGCGGCTCCACGCCCAGGGTCCCGGGGCCGCCGGTGCGCAGCAGGGCGAGCCCCAGGGCGGGCAGTGCGGTGATGTCGTCGGGGCCGACCGGGCAGCTGCGGCCGTCGGCGCCGTGCAGGGTGAGGGAGGCGGAGCGCGCGACGGCCTGGTGGCTGGTGACGACCGTGCCGCGGTCGTCCGCGACGAATCCGGTGCCCCGCGGCCGGCCGGCCTGATCGCAGATACGCACAAGTGTCGACCGGTCCCCGCTGCCCATGGTCCGACGTTAGACGGCAGGTGATCCGCGGCGGAAACCCGAAGGCGCGAAGCGCCCCCCGCACCACCCGCTCTCACTCCGCGCGCCCGCCCGTTGGGGTGAATCCTCGGGCTCGGGTGGACAGGGATGGTCACGGGGGCGTGAAGCCGGCACCCGTCCGGGGGAGGTGCCGGCTCCACGACAGGCCGCTGCCCGGGCGCGGCTCCTCGACGGACCGCTGCCCGGGCAGGCCGGTCAGGCGAAGACGGCGAGGCTCTTGGCCTTGCCCTTCTGCTCCTCGACGAGGACCAGGAACGCCCCGTCGGGGCCGAAGACCGCGACCGGCCCCGGCGGACCGGACGGCATGTCCAGCCGTACGCCGTTGAGCAGCAGCTTCGCCCGCTTCTCGTCCACGTCCCACCGCGGGAAGGCCGCGGCGGCGGCCTCGGCCACCGGCATCACGGTCAGTTCCTGCTGGTGCTGGTCGAGGGTGCGCGCGGCGTCCAGGCCGTAGGGTCCGACGCGGGTCCGCCGCAGTGCGGTGAGGTGCCCGCCGACGCCGAGTCCGGCGCCGAGGTCGCGGGCCAGGGCGCGGATGTAGGTGCCCGAGGAGCAGACGACGGAGACGACCAGGTCGGTGACCGGGGTGCCGTCCTCGGCGACCGCCTCGCGGACGTCGTGGACCCGGAAGGACGAGACGGTCACCGAACGGGCCGGGATCTCGAAGTCCTCGCCGCCGCGCACCCGGGCGTAGGAGCGCTTGCCGTCGATCTTGATGGCACTGACCTTGGACGGCACCTGCATGATCGCGCCGCTCAGTGCGGCCACCCCGGCGTCGATGCCCTCACGGGTCACCCCGGAGGCGTCGGTGGACGAGGTGATCTCGCCCTCGGCGTCGTCGGTGACGGTGTCCTGGCCGAGCCGGATCGTCCCGAGGTACTCCTTCTCGGTCAGCGCGAGGTGGCCGAGCAGCTTGGTGGCCCGCTCGACGCCGAGCACGAGGACGCCGGTGGCCATCGGGTCCAGCGTGCCGGCGTGGCCGACCCGCCGGGTGCGGGCGATGCCGCGCATCTTGGCCACGACGTCGTGCGAGGTGAAACCGGACGGCTTGTCGACGATGACGAGGCCGTCCGGCGTCCTGTCCTGCTTGTTCTGCGTCATGCGGAAGGCGCGTCCCCGTCGTTCTCGTCGGACGCGTCCTCGGGCTTGCGGTACGGGTCCGCGCCGCCGGCGTAGGTGGCGCCCGAGGACGCCTCGCGGACCTTGGCGTCCGAGGCGCGTGCCCGGTCGAGCAGGTCCTCGATCGCCCTGGCGTTGTCCGGCAGGGCGTCCGCCACGAAGGCCAGGGTCGGGGTGAACTTGGTCCCCGCCGCGGCACCGACCGCCGAGCGCAGGATGCCCTTGGCGCTCTCCAGTCCGGCGGCCGCGCTGGCCCGCTCCTCGTCGTCGCCGTAGACCGTGTAGAAGACCGTGGCCTCCCGCAGGTCGCCGGTGACCCGGGTGTCCGTGATGGTCACGTGCGTGCCCAGCCGCGGGTCCTTGATGCCGCGCTGCAGTTTCTCGGCGACCACCACCTGGATGAGGTCCGCCAGCTTCTTCGCCCGCGCGTTGTCGGCCACTGGTCCGTCTCCTTCTCGTGCCGTGCTCAATCGTCTTCGTCGCTGTGCAGCCGCCGTCGTACGGACAGCAGCTCCACCTCCGGCCGGCCCGCGATCATGCGTTCGCACCGGTCGAGTACGTCTGTGAGGTGTCCGGTGTCCCCGGAGACCGCGGCAAGACCGATCTCGGCCCTGCGGTAGAGGTCCTGGTCGCCCGTCTCCGCGACGCTCACCGCGAACCTGCGGTGGAGTTCGGCGACGATCGGGCGGACGACGGAACGCTTCTCCTTCAGCGACCGTACGTCGCCGAGGAGCAGGTCGAAGGACAGAGTCCCCACGTACATGTGTGTCCGGATGTCCCGCCGGTTCGGGTTCGCGCCCCGCCATCGCTTGGCGGGGACACCCGAACCGTACACGGAACGGCCGGGGCCGATCGACGGAAATACGACCCGTCGACCGGCCCCGACCTCGCAGGAGGACCCGGGGGTCTCCCCCCGGGAATCCCGTTGATCAGCCTCGCGGCTTCTCGCGCATCTCGTACGTCGCGATGACGTCGTCGATCTTGATGTCGTTGAAGTTTCCGAGGTTGATACCGCCCTCGAAGCCTTCGCGGATCTCGGTGACGTCGTCCTTGAAGCGACGCAGACCGGAGATGTTGAGGTTCTCCGCGATGACCTTGCCATCGCGCAGCAGCCGCGCCTTGGTGTTGCGCTTGACCTCGCCGGAGCGGACCAGCACACCGGCGATGTTGCCCAGCTTGGACGAGCGGAAGATCTCGCGGATCTCCGCCGTGCCGAGCTCGACCTCTTCGTACTCCGGCTTGAGCATGCCCTTGAGGGCCGCTTCGATCTCTTCGATCGCCTGGTAGATGACCGAGTAGTACCGGACGTCCACACCCTCGCGCTCGGCCATCTGCTCGGCACGCCCGGCGGCGCGCACGTTGAAGCCGATCACGATGGCGTCGGAGCCGGTCGCCAGGTTGATGTCCGACTCGGTGACCGCACCCACACCGCGGTGCAGGACCCGGATGTCGACCTCTTCACCGACGTCGAGCTGGAGCAGCGAGGACTCGAGGGCCTCCACCGAACCGGACGCGTCGCCCTTGATGATGAGGTTGAGCTCCTGGACCAGACCGGCCTTGAGCGCCTCGTCCAGGTTCTCCAGGGAGAACCGGACGCCCTTGCGGGCGAAGTTGGCGTTGCGCTCGCGGGCCGCACGCTTCTCGGCGATCTGACGGGCCGTACGGTCCTCGTCGACCACCAGGAAGTTGTCGCCGGCACCCGGGACGTTGGTGAGCCCCAGGACCAGGACGGGGGTCGAGGGACCCGCTTCCTGGACGTTGTTGCCGTTGTCGTCGAGCATCGCCCGGACGCGGCCGTACGCGTCGCCGACGACCATCGTGTCGCCGATGCGCAGCGTTCCGCGCTGGACGAGGACGGTCGAGACGGCACCGCGGCCGCGGTCGAGGTGGGACTCGATCGCGATGCCCTGCGCGTCCTGCTCCGGGTTGGCCCGCAGGTCGAGCGAGGCGTCGGCGGTGAGGACGACGGCCTCCAGCAGTGCCTCGATGTTGAGGCTCTGCTTGGCGGAGATGTCGACGAACATCGTGTCGCCGCCGTACTCCTCGGCCACCAGACCGAACTCGGTGAGCTGACCGCGCACCTTGGTCGGGTCGGCGCCCTCGACATCGATCTTGTTGACCGCGACCACGATCGGCACCTCGGCCGCCTTGGCGTGGTTCAGCGCCTCGATCGTCTGGGGCATCACACCGTCGTTCGCCGCCACCACGAGGATCGCGATGTCGGTGGACTTCGCACCACGTGCACGCATGGCGGTGAACGCCTCGTGACCCGGGGTGTCGATGAAGGTGATCCGGCGGTCCTCGCCGTTGACCTCGGAGGAGACCTGGTACGCACCGATGTGCTGCGTGATGCCGCCGGCCTCGCCCGCGACGACGTTCGTCTTGCGGATCGCGTCCAGCAGACGGGTCTTACCGTGGTCGACGTGACCCATGACGGTCACGACCGGCGGACGGGAGACCAGGGCCTCTTCGCCGCCCTCGTCCTCGCCGAACTCGATGTCGAAGGACTCGAGCAGCTCGCGGTCCTCCTCCTCCGGGCTGACGATCTCCAGGACGTAGTTCATCTCCTCGGCGAGGAGCCTCAGCGTCTCGTCGGAGACCGACTGCGTGGCGGTGACCATCTCGCCGAGGTTCATCATCACGGCGACGAGCGACGCCGGGTTGGCGTTGATCTTCTCCGCGAAGTCGGTCAGGGACGCACCGCGCGACAGCCGGACGGCCTGCCCGTTGCCGCGGGGCAGCATGACGCCGCCCACCGACGGGGCCTGCATGGCCTCGTACTCCTGGCGCCTCTGGCGCTTCGACTTGCGGCCACGACGCGCGGGACCGCCGGGACGGCCGAACGCACCCTGTGTGCCACCACGGGCACCCGGGCCGCCGGGACGACCGCCGAAGCCGGGACGACCGCCGAAGCCGCCGCCACCACCGGGACGGCCTGCGCCGCCACCACCGGGACCGCCGGGACGGCCGGCGAAGCCGCCGCCGCCACCACCGGGACCGGCCGGACGGCCGGCGAAGCCGCCGCCACCGGGACGACCGCCACCGCCGGGACGACCGCCGCCGCCACCGGGACCGCGGCCGCCACCGCCCGGGCCACCGCCGGGACGCGGGCCCGCGGCGGGACGCTGCGGCATCATGCCCGGGTTGGGACGGTTGCCCGAGGGGGCACCGCCCGGACGCGGGGCCTGCGGACGGGGCATGCCGCCCGGGGTCGGGCGGGCGCCACCCTGGCCCTGGGGACGCGGGGCGCCACCGGGACCACCCTGCGGGCGCGGGGCGCCGGGGCGCTCCTGACCGCCGCCGGGACGCGGGGCACCGCCGGGACGGGGCGCCTGGGGGCGCGCCATGCCGGTGGAGCCGCCGGAGGTGAAGGGGTTGTTGCCCGGACGGGGACCGGCCGGACGTGCGCCGCCGGGCCGCCCGGAGGAGCCGGGCTGTGCGCCCTGGCCCCCGGGACGCGCGGGGCGCTCGCCGCCGCGGCCGCCGTCACGCTGGCCGCCGTCGCGCTGACCGCCGGCCGGAGCCGGGCGGGCGGGACGGGGGCCGGGAGTGGCGCCGGTCGGACGGGGGGCCTGCTGAGGTGCGGCAGGCTGCTGGGCCGGAGCCGGAGCCGAGAACTCCGCGGCGGGCACCGGGGTGACCGGGGCGGGCTTCGGCGCGGGCCGGGGGCCCGGACGGGGACCGGCCGACGGCGCGGAGGGCGCCGCGGGGGTGCTGCTCGCCGGGGTCTCGGCGGCGGCCGGCTTGGGGGCCGGTGCGCCGGGCTTCGGGGCAGCGGGACGTGCCGCGGCGGCCGGAGACGGCGCCGCGGGCTTGGCGGGGGCGGCCTTGCGGGGCGCGCCCGGCTTCGCAGCGGACTTGCCGGCGTTGCCGCCGGGCCCCTGCAGTGCGTCAGTCAGTTTGCGTACAACCGGCGCCTCGATCGTCGAGGACGCCGAACGGACGAATTCACCGAGTTCTTGGAGCTTGGCCATGACGACCTTGCTCTCCACGCCGAACTCCTTGGCGAGCTCGTATACCCGGACCTTAGCCACTTCGCTCCTTTTAGGTCCGGGTTACCGCCGGACCGTCGCTACTTCATGGGCGTACTCATCGCGTACTCATCGAGTGCTCATCGCAATCTCGACCTACTTCCAACTCGCGAGGTACCTGACCGCACGGGGACCCGTGCCGTTCACTTTCCTACGGTGTCGCCCGCTCGACGAACCGCTGCACTGCGGCGGGGTCGAGCGGCCCCTCGGCCTTGAGGGCCCGGGGGAACGACCGGCGGCGGACCGCCAGGCCGAGACAGACGGAGACGGGGTGTACGTATGCACCCCGGCCGGGCAGCGTACCGCGTGGATCAGGGACGATGTCGCCCTCGACCGCCACGGTGCGCAGCAGCTCGCTCTTGGCCGCCCGCTCCCGGCATCCCACACAGGTTCGTTCGGGGCAAGCGCGAGTGTGCGTCCGGCCAGACACGTTCAAGTCTACCTCCCCGTACCGACCGCACCTCGTGGGGGCAAAAATCGAACGGATGTTGTCGTGATCTCGGCGGCGTCGCGCCTCGATCTGTTCCCTCTGTCCCGTCGGGACGGGTCCGGGGGCCCGCCCGTGGGCGGACTCCGGACCCGCTCCGGAGTCAGCCGCGCTCGGACCGCTCCCGGGCGCGCTCCGCGCGCTCGCGGTCGGCGACGTCCCGCTCGGCGTCGGTCTCGGTGTCCGGGCGGATGTCGATGCGCCAGCCGGTGAGCCGGGCGGCCAGGCGGGCGTTCTGCCCCTCCTTGCCGATCGCCAGGGACAGCTGGTAGTCGGGCACGGTCACCCGGGCGGAGCGGGTGCCGAGGTCCACGACCTCGACCTTGCTCACCCGCGCGGGCGACAGCGCGTTCGCGACCATCTCGGCCGGGTCGTCCGACCAGTCCACGATGTCGATCTTCTCACCGTGCAGCTCCGCCATGACGTTGCGCACCCGGCTGCCCATCGGGCCGATGCAGGCGCCCTTGGGGTTGAGGCCGGCCCGGGTGGAGCGCACGGCGATCTTGGTGCGGTGGCCGGCCTCGCGGGCGATGGCCTCGATGACGACCGACCCGTCCGCGATCTCCGGGACCTCCAGCGCGAAGAGCTTCTTCACCAGGTTCGGGTGGGTGCGCGAGAGCGTGACGGACGGGCCGCGGACCCCCTTGGCCACCCGTACGACGTACGTGCGCAGCCGCAGGCCGTGGGTGTACTCCTCGCCGGGGACCTGCTCCTGCACGGGCAGTATGGCCTCCAGCTTGCCGATGTCGACCAGGACGTTCTTCGGGTCCTTGCCCTGCTGGACCAGCCCGGTCACGACGTCGCCCTCGTGGCCCGCGTACTCGCCGAACGTCCGGTCGTCCTCGGCGTCGCGCAGCCGCTGCAGGATGACCTGCTTGGCGGTGGTCGCGGCGATACGGCCGAATCCGGACGGCGTGTCGTCGAACTCCTCGGGCTCCTGGCCCTCCTCGAGCTCGGCCGGGTCGTCCTTGGCCCACACCGTGACGTGGCCGGCGGAGTCCAGCTCGACGCGCGCCCGGCGGTGGCTGCCCTCGGTGCGGTGGTACGCGATGAGGAGGGCCGACTCGATCGCCCCGACGAGCACGTCGAAGGGGATCTCCTTGTCCTGCGCCAAGCCCTTCAGAAGCTTCACATCGATGTCCACGGCTACGCCTCCTCTTCCTTCTTGTCCTTGCGGTTGAATTCGATCTCGACGCGCGCCCTGGCGATCTCGTCGAAGGCGACCCGGCGCGACGTGGGCTTGCGGCCCTTCACGCCCGGCACCTCCAGGTCGAGTCCCTCGTCGTCCACGCCGAGGATGCGGGCCACCAGCTCGCCGCCCTCGGCCAGGGTGAGCCGGGCCAGCCGGCCGGTGGCGCGTACGTAGTGGCGGTGCTCGGTCAACGGGCGGTCGGCGCCCGGAGAGCTCACTTCGAGGACGTACTCGTCGTCACCCATGGCGTCGGTCTCGTCCAGCGTCTCGGAGATGCTGCGGCTGAGCTCCGCGCAGGTGTCCAGCTCCACGCCGTCCTCGGAGTCCACGATGACCCTCAGCACCCGCCGCCGGCCGGCCCGGGACACCTCGATCTCCTCGAGGTCCAGGTCCTGGGCGCTGACGAGCGGCTCCAGCAGTCCGCGCAGCCTGTCGCTCTGGGTGGTGCTCATCCGGGTGACTCCTCGGCCGCGTGTGCTGTTGTGGGGATCGTCGCGTGTCAGGTCAAAGGGTATCCGGTCCGCAGGGGTGTTGCCGTCCGCCTCCCGCCCGGCCGCAGGTACGCTCACCTTCGGTGATCACTTCGGGTCAGAAAACGTCAAAAACCAGGCTTAAGGAGACAAGTGCGCCGCACGGGGACGACGCGCAGGGCCGCGCTCACCGCCACGGGCGCATGCGCCCTGGGTGCGGTGCTGGCGGGCTGCGGGGACGGGCCGGACGACCGGACGGCGCCCGGTGGCGCCGACGCACGGGCCGCCGCCCTCCGGCGGGGAACGGCGCTGCGGGCCGCCGCCGCGCGTGACAGCGCCTCGCTGCTCGCCCGCTACGACGGGGTCGTGGCCGCCCACCCCCTGACGGAGGCGGGGCTCGCGCCGCTGGGTGCCGCGGTCCGCGCGCACCTGGGGGCGCTGGGCGGGCCGGCGGAGAAGGCGAGCGCGTCGCCCGCGCCCGCACCGCCGGCCGCCCCGGACGACGTCCGGGCCGCCCTGAAGCAGCTGGCGGCCGAGGAGCGCCGGGTGGCGGACGCCCGGGCGACGGCCCTGCTGACCGCCGACCCCGAACTGGCCAGGCTGCTGGCCTCGATCGCCGCGGCGGGCGCCGCGCACGCCTATCTGCTGACCGAACTGGCCAAGGAGACGCCGGCATGACACCGACGGCGGGAGCGAACGGCCCCCTGTTCACCGGCACCACCGACGGCGGCGGCGACACCGAGGGCACCCTGCGGGCCGCACAGGCGGTACTCGCCGCCGAGCACGCGGCGGTCTACGGCTACGGGACGCTGGGCGGACGCCTGGAGGGCGGGCGCCGCGGCGACGCGACGGCCGCCTGGGACGCCCACCGGGCCCGACGGGACGCCCTCGTGCGGACGGTGCGGGACCTGGGCGGTGAGCCGGTGGCGGCGGTCGCGGCGTACGACCTGCCCTTCGCGGTGCGGGACCCGGCGACCGCGATGCGGCTCGCCGCGGTGCTGGAGGACGGGGTGGCGGCCGTGTACTCCGACCTCGTACGCGCCGCCCGGGGCCCGCTGCGGCTGGACGCCGCGGGTGCGCTCCGGGAGGCGGCGGTGCGCGCCGCGCGCTGGCGCGGCACCGGCGTAGCCTTTCCCGGGCTCACCGAGAAGGCCGCCCCGCCGGACGGCACGGCGGAGGCGGGGGCCACGGGCGTCACGCACTGACCGCCGACCACGCTCCGAGAGGGAACAAGGCACGTATGGGTTTCGAACCGCCGCAGCGTCTGGTGCGAGCGCTCGGCGAGACGTACGGGGACGCTGCCGCCGCCGACTGGCTCGCCCGGCTCCCCGCACTCACCGACGCGGCGCTGTCCGCGTACGACGTCACCCTGGAGCGGATGTGCGCCCCCGGGGGGCGCTCCGCCCTCGTCCTGCTGGTCCGCCGGCCGGACGGCAGCCCCGGCGTGCTGAAGATCGCCCCGCCCGGGGCCTTCCCCGGGCCGGAGCGGGCGGCGCTCGCGCACTGGAGCGGCTGGGGCGCGGTCGCACTCCTGCCCGCGGCGGACGCGGCGGTGCCGGAGGGCGCCCTGCTGCTGGAACGGCTGCACCACGAGGTGTCGCTGCGCTCGCTGCCGGAGGCGAAGGCCCTGCTGGAGGCCGCCGGAACGGTTCGGCGGCTGTGGGTGGACCCGCCGGCCGGCCACTCCTTCGAGTCCGTCGCGGAGCGCACCGGCCGCCAGGTGGAGCCGATGCGGGCGGCTGCGGACCGGGACCCCGCGCTCGAACCGCTCGTCTCGGAGGCCCTAGCCGCCCGCGCGGAGCTGGTCCCGGACTCCCCCGAACACGTCCTGCTGCACGGCAACTTCCGGCAGAGCAAGGTGCTGTCCGGTGAACGCGCGCCCTGGCTGGCGGTCGGCCCGGAGCCATTGACCGGCGAGCGGGCGTACGACCTGGCACGGCTGGTCCGGGACCGGGTCGAGGATCTGATCGCCTCGCCCGGGGGCGCCGCGACGGCCCGGCGCCGGGTCAAGAAGCTCGCCGACTCGCTGGACGTCGACCAGGCGAGGCTGCGCGGCTGGACGCTGTTCCGGGCGGTCGAGTCGGGCACCCGGGCCCTGACCGCGGGGCGCACCCAGGACGGTGAGCTGTCCCTGGAGTTCGCCGGCTGGCTGTAGCCGCACGGAGGGCCGCACCCGCGTTCCTGGATGCGTGAGGGCCCCGCACACGGCGTGTGCGGGGCCCTCACGGTCCGGGCGGTCAGCCGCGGCCGGTCAGCCGCGCGATCGCCTCGTCGACGGTGAGCTCCTCGCGCTCGCCCGTGCGGCGGTCCTTCAGCTCCAGGACGCCGTCGGCCGAACGGCGGCCGGCGACGAGGATCTGCGGGACGCCGATGAGCTCGGAGTCGGTGAACTTCACGCCCGGCGAGACGCCCGCGCGGTCGTCGACCAGGACGCGCAGACCCGCCGCACCGAGCTTCTCGGAGACGTCGAGGGCGAGCTCGGTCTGGAGCGCCTTGCCGGCGGCGACGACGTGCACGTCGGCCGGGGCGACCTCGCGGGGCCAGCACAGGCCCTTCTCGTCGGCGGTCTGCTCGGCGAGAGCGGCCACCGCGCGGGAGACGCCGATGCCGTACGAGCCCATGGTCACGCGGACCGGCTTGCCCTGCTGGCCGAGGACGTCGAGGGAGAAGATGTCGGCGTACTTGCGGCCGAGCTGGAAGATGTGGCCGATCTCGATGGCGCGGTCCACCTGGAGGCCGGTGCCGCACTTCGGGCAGGGGTCGCCCGCCTCGACGACCACGACGTCGAGGTGGTCGTCGACCTCGAAGTCGCGGCCCGCGACGACGTTCCTCGCGTGCGTGCCCTCCTTGTTGGCGCCGGTGATCCAGGCGGTGCCGGCGGCGACCCGGGGGTCGGCGATGTAGCGGACCTTCTCCAGGCCCTGCGGTCCGACGTAGCCGCGCACCAGGTCGGGGCGGCCCACGAAGTCCTCGGCGGTGACCAGCTCGACGACCGCGGGGGCCAGGTGCTCGCCGAGCTTGCCCAGGTCGACCTCGCGGTCGCCCGGCACGCCCACGGCGACGATCTCGCCGTCGACCTTGACCAGCAGGTTCTTCAGGGTGGCGGAGGCCGGGACGCCGAGGTGCGCGGCGAGGGACTCGATGGTCGGGGTGTCGGGGGTGTCCAGCTCCTCGACGGGCCCGGCGGCGGCGTCCGCGACGGCCGTGACGGTGTACGTCACCGCCTCGGTGTTGGCCGCGTAGTCGCAGTTCGGGCAGTCCACGAAGGTGTCCTCGCCGGCGGGCGCCGGGGCGAGGAACTCCTCGGAGGCGGAGCCGCCCATGGCGCCGGAGACGGCGGAGACGACCCGGTGGTCGAGGCCGAGGCGCTCGAAGATCCGGATGTAGGCGGCGCGGTGCAGCCCGTACGCCTCCGCCAGGCCCTCGTCGGTGGTGTCGAAGGAGTACGAGTCCTTCATCTGGAACTCGCGGCCGCGCAGCACACCGGCGCGGGGGCGGGCCTCGTCGCGGTACTTGGTCTGGATCTGGTAGAGGATCACGGGCAGGTCCTTGTAGGACGAGCACATGTCCTTGACGACCTGGGTGAAGATCTCCTCGTGGGTGGGGCCGAGGAGGTAGTCGGCACCCTTGCGGTCCCGGAGCCGGAACAGCAGGTCGCCGTACTCGTCGTACCGGCCGCTCGCCTCGTACGACTCCTTGGGCAGCAGCGCGGGGAGCAGGACCTCCTGGCCGCCGATGGCGTCCATCTCCTCGCGGACGACGCGGGTGACGTTCTCCAGCACCTTCTTGCCGAGCGGCAGCCACGACCAGATGCCGGCCGCGGTGCGGCGTACGTAGCCGGCGCGGACCAGGAGCTTGTGGTTGAGCGTCTCGGCGTCCGCCGGGTCGTCGCGCAGTGTCTTGATCATCAATCGGGACATGCGCTGGACCTGGGCCATGATGAACTCCTGCTCGGAAGGGTGGTGGGCCCGAGGTTAGCCGGGGGGCCCGCGCGGGCGGAAATCCATTCCCCCGGGCCGTCCGGCGCGGGGCGGGCGGCCCGCCGGGTGCCGGACGGTCTCAGCCGCGGCGCAGCGGGAGGGGCGCGCCCATCACCGCGTACGGCTTGGGGGCGCTCGGGAAGAGCACCTGCCGGGCCAGGTCCTGGTAGCCCAGGGCGCGGTAGAGGCCGCGGGCCGGGCTGTCGGTGTCGATCGCGGAGAGGATGGAGCGGGGCAGGTCCACGGTGTCGGTGATGGTGGTGATCAGGCTGCGTCCGATGCCGCGCTGCTGGAAGTCCGGGTGGACGTGGAGCTCGGTGATCACGAAGGAGTCGTCGAGCCAGCCGTCGGATCCGGTGGCGCGGAGGTAGGGCTCGACGACGGTGGACCACCAGTGGGTCCGGCTGTTCGGCAGTCCGTAGACGAAGCCGACGAGGCGTCCGTCGGCGGCGACGGCGCCGAAGGCGCGGGCCCCCGGGTCGTCGAGGTGCCGCAGGACGATGTGGCGGCGCACGTCGATCTCGCCCTGGGAGAGGCCGAAGGCGTGGGCCTGCACGGCGAGCGCCTCGTCGACGCGGGCGGCCAGGTCGAGCGGTCCGACCACGATGTCGGGGGTCCCGGAGCCCCCGGGGGACAGGGGGGTTGCTGCTGCCATGCGGGGAACCCTACTGGCCGTGCCGTCCGGTCAGAACAGCACGCTCATGAACGCACCCGTCTCCTGGAAGCCGACGCGGCTGTAGGCCCTGCGCGCGGGGGTGTTGTAGTCGTTCACGTACAGGCTGACGACCGGTGCGACATCGTTGAGCGCGTAGCGCAGGACGGCCGCCATGCCCGTCTCGGAGAGTCCCCGGCCGCGGAACTCGGGGGCGACCCAGACGCCCTGGATCTGGCAGGCCTGGGGGGTGGCCGCGCCGATCTCGGCCTTGAAGAGGACCTTGCCGTCCTCGATGCGGGCGAAGGAGCGGCCGGCACCGATCAGTTCGGCGACCCGTGCCTGGTAGAGGAGACCGCCGTCGCCGGCCAGCGGGGAGATGCCGACCTCCTCGGTGAACATGGCGACGCAGGCCGGCATGAGGACGTCCATCTCCTCCTTGCGGACCCTGCGCACCAGCGGGTCGGCCGTCACCTCGGCCGAGGGCTGCTCGGCGGCCATGAGGGGCTGGTTGGGCCGTACCTCGCGGGCGGGGCCCCAGCTCGGTTCGAGGAGGCGCCACAGCTCGGCGGTGGGGCCGGCGGGTCCGACGATCGAGGAGCAGCGGCGGCCGGCCCTGCGGGCGCGGTCGGCGAAGGCCCGGACCGCCTCGGGGGTGGCGCAGACGGGCACGAGGTTCGCACCGGAGTAGCAGAGCGAGCGCAGCCGGCCGTCGGCGTACCAGCCCCACATCTCGCCGCCGAGCCGCCAGGGGTCGAGCCCGGCGATCCGGACGCGGGAGGTGACGAACGCGTTGGCCACGGGCTCGCTCTCGAGGATGGCGAGCGCGGCGGGGAGCTCGCCGGGGTCGAGGACCCGGGTAGTGGTCTGCGTCAACACGGGGGCCTCATCGAACGGTCTGCTGATGTCCGCACTGTACCCGTCAAGACTGTGAGGTGCCGCCCCGCGGGGTGCGGGGGCCGCGCACACCGGTGCCCCGCAGGCGGGCCTGCGGGGCACCGGGCGTGCGGGGCGGAGGTCAGCCGGCGATGGAGACCTGCGGCTCGCCCGAGGCGATGCCGTCCTTCTCCATCTGCTCCGCGATCTTCAGGGCCTCCTCGATGAGGGTCTCCACGATCTTCGACTCCGGGACGGTCTTGATGACCTCGCCCTTCACGAAGATCTGGCCCTTGCCGTTTCCGGAGGCCACACCCAGATCGGCTTCACGGGCCTCGCCCGGGCCGTTGACGACACAGCCCATCACGGCGACCCGCAGCGGGACCTCCATGCCTTCGAGGCCGGCGCTCACCTGGTCCGCGAGCTTGTAGACGTCCACCTGCGCACGCCCGCAGGACGGGCAGGAGACGATCTCCAGGCGGCGCTGCTTGAGGTTGAGCGCCTCCAGGATCTGCAGGCCGACCTTGACCTCCTCCGCCGGAGGGGCCGACAGGGACACCCGGATCGTGTCCCCGATCCCCTCGGACAGCAGCGCGCCGAACGCCACCGCGGACTTGATGGTCCCCTGGAACGCCGGACCGGCCTCGGTCACGCCCAGGTGCAGCGGGTAGTCGCTCTGCGCCGCCAGCTGGCGGTAGGCGTTGACCATCACGACCGGGTCGTTGTGCTTGACCGAGATCTTGATGTCCCGGAAGCCGTGCTCCTCGAACAGCGACGCCTCCCAGAGCGCCGACTCGACCAGGGCCTCCGGCGTCGCCTTGCCGTACTTCTTCAGCAGTCGCGCGTCCAGCGAGCCGGCGTTGACGCCGATGCGGATCGGGGTGCCCGCGTCGCCCGCGGCCCGCGCGATCTCCTTGACCTTGTCGTCGAACTGCTTGATGTTGCCCGGGTTCACCCGGACCGCCGCGCAGCCCGCGTCGATCGCCGCGAACACGTACTTCGGCTGGAAGTGGATGTCCGCGATCACCGGGATCTGCGACTTCTTCGCGATCGTGGCCAGCGCGTCCGCGTCGTCCTGGGTCGGGCAGGCGACCCGCACGATCTGACAGCCCGACGCCGTCAGCTCCGCGATCTGCTGCAACGTCGCACCGATGTCCGAGGTGCGCGTCGTCGTCATCGACTGCACCGAGACCGGTGCGTTGCCGCCGACCGCCACCGATCCGACCTGGATCTGGCGGCTGACCCGTCGGTCGGCGAGCTTGGTCGGAACGTCCGGCATTCCGAGAGAAATGGCAGTCATGCGCTGAGCATCCCCAAGGTGTGGATCAGTGTGGATCGAGGTCCCGAGAACGGCGGGCTCCAGGATTCGAGGTTACGGCACCGGAGGCGGCCGGGATGCACCCCGTCGCCGGGCGGTTTCCGTGGTGCGGGGCCGGACGCCCGTCCGGGTGTCCGGCCCCGCGGTGCCGGACTCAGGTGATCTTGACGGGGTTCACGATGTCGGCGACCAGGACCAGCAGCGTGAAACAGATGAAGATGCCGGCGACCACGTAGGCGACGGGCATGAGCTTCGCCACGTCGAACGGGCCGGGGTCGGGCCGCCTGAAGACCTTGGCCACGTTGCGGCGCAGCGCCTCCCAGAGCGCCCCGGCGATGTGCCCGCCGTCCAGCGGGAGCAGCGGCAGCATGTTGAACAGGAACAGCGAGAGGTTGAACCCGGCCAGCAGGAACAGCATCATCGCGATCTGGTTCTGGGCGGGGACGTCGAGGTTCATCACCTCGCCGCCGATGCGCGCCGCGCCCACCACGCCGACCGGGGAGTCCTCGGCGCGCTCGCCGTCGCCGAACGCGGCGCTCCACAGGTCGGGGATCTTGGAGGGCAGGGCGATGATCGAGTCGACGCCGTTCTCGATCATGTCGCCCATGCGGACGACCGAGTCGCCGAAGGAGAGCGGCAGGATCTCGGTCCTGGCCGCGAAGCCCAGGTAGCCGGCGCTGACGTACTGGTCGGGGACGACCTCGCCGCGGTCGTCCTTCTTGGCCACGGCGTTCTTCTTCAGCACGGCGTTCAGGGTCTGCTCCGTGCCGTCGCGCCGCACGGTCAGGGTGGCGGGGCCGATGGTCTGCCGGATCCGGTCCGAGAGCGTGGCCCAGTCGTCGACGCGCTGTCCGTCGAAGGCGACGATCGTGTCGCCCTCCTTCAGCCCCGCCGCCTTCGCCGGGGAGACCGGGTCGGACGCCTTGCAGGTGTCGCGGTTCTCGCTCTGCGCGATCACGCACTGCTGGACGCCGGCCACCTCGGTGGTCTGCGTCTGGAAACCGAAGGTCATCGCGACGCCCATGAAGATGGCGACGGCCAGGACCAGGTTCATGAAGGGACCGGCGAACATCACGATCACGCGCTTCCACGGCTTGCGCGTGTAGAAGAGGCGCGACTCGTCGCCGGGCTGGAGCTCCTCGAAGGCGGCGGACCGGGCGTCCTCGATCATCCCGCGCCAGGGGGAGGTGGAGCGCGCCTCGAGCCGGCCGTCGGGTCCCGGGGGGAACATGCCGATCATGCGGATGTAGCCGCCGGCCGGGATGGCCTTGATGCCGTACTCGGTGTCGCCCTTGCGGCGCGACCAGATCGTCGGGCCGAAGCCGACCATGTACTGGGGCACCCTGATGCCGAAGAGCTTGGCCGTGGACAGGTGGCCCAGTTCGTGCCAGGCGATCGAGAACAGCAGCCCCACGGCGAAGATGGCGACCCCGAGGACCGTCATCAGGATCGTCGTCATGCTCATGCGTGCGCCTCCGCTGTCGCTGCCGCCGAGAGTTCGCGGGCCCGGGACCGGGCCCAGGTCTCCGCTTCGAGGACGTCCGCGACCGTCAGTGAAGTTCCCGTGGCGGGGGTGCCGTGTTCCGCCACCACCGATGTGACCGTGTCCATGATGCCGTTGAACGGCAGCCGTCCGGCGAGGAAGGCGTCGACGCACTCCTCGTTGGCCGCGTTGAAGACCGCCGGAGCGGTGCCGCCGAGGGTGCCCACGTGCCGGGCGAGCCCGACCGACGGGAAGGCCTCGGTGTCGAGCGGGAAGAACTCCCAGCTGGAGGCCTTCGTCCAGTCGAACGCGGGGGCGGCGTCGGGGACCCGCTCGGGCCAGCCGAGGCCGATGGCGATGGGGCCCCGCATGTCGGGCGGGGTCGCCTGGGCGAGGGTCGAGCCGTCGGTGAACTCCACCATCGAGTGAACGTAGGACTGGGGGTGGACCACGACCTCGATCCGGTCGAAGGGGATGTCGTAGAGCAGGTGCGCCTCGATGACCTCCAGGCCCTTGTTGACCAGGGTCGCGGAGTTGACCGTGATGACGGGGCCCATGGCCCAGGTCGGGTGCGCCAGGGCCTGCTCGCGCGTCACGTCGGCCAGTTCCTCGCGGGTGCGCCCGCGGAACGGGCCGCCGGACGCGGTCACGACGAGCTTGCGCACATCGGCGCGCGTGCCCGCGGCGAGCGCCTGGAAGAGCGCGGCGTGCTCGGAGTCGACCGGGATGATCTGGCCGGGGGCCGCCAGTGCCTTGACCAGGGGGCCGCCGACGATCAGCGACTCCTTGTTGGCCAGGGCGAGGGTGCGGCCCGCCCTCAGCGCGGCGAGCGTGGGGGCGAGGCCGATCGAGCCGGTGATCCCGTTGAGCACGGTGTGGCAGTCGCTCGCCGCGAGCTCCGTGGCGGCGTCGGGACCGGCCAGGATCTCCGGGAGCGGCTCCCCCGCCCCGTGGACCTCGCGCAGCGCCTCACGGAGCGCCGGCACCGCGGCCTCGTCGGCGACCGCGACCGTGCGGACGCGCAGCTGCCGCGCCTGCTCGGCGAGGAGCCGGACCCTGCCTCCCGCGGCGGAGAGCGCGCGGACTCGGAAGCGGCCGGGGTTGCGCAGGACCAGGTCGATGGCCTGGGTGCCGATGGACCCGGTGGAGCCGAGGATCACCAGATCCCGGCGGCCGTCCGCGGCGTCGAAGACGAGATGCGGATCGGCGAGGGGTGCGGGGCTGTCGCTCATGGCCCCCATTGTTGCCGCATCGGCTGTGCGGTCCGACAGCGCGCCCCCGTCGGCGCGTGCCTCAGGCCTGTCCGGCACGGAATTTCCTCCACTGGGCAGCCATGACGTCCCCGGGCACCCCGCCGATGTCCTTCGTGCCGGGGGCCTCGGCACGGAAGGCGAGGGTGGTGGGACCGGAGCGCAGGACGGTGAGGTACTCGTACAGCTTCCGCTTCCCCTTCACGTCGAGGACGGTGAAGCGGTAGGCCTTCGCCTGGTCGGCCTCGTCCGCGAAGGCGGGCAGCGCGGCCGGTTCGGCCTTCGCGTACCGGGCCCGCGCGACGGACCGTTCCTCGGTGAACCCGCCGGCGCACTCCCGGCCGGCGCGGTCCAGCGCCGCCATGACCGCCGGGGCCCCTCCCCCGCCGTACGACCGCAGCGTCACGTCGACGGTCGCTCCGGGCAGCTCCCCCGGCTCGTCCGCCCTGCGCTGCACCTGCGCGGCGGGCCGGTGGCCGCCGACGTCCCCGGCGAGGCTGACCAGCGGCCGGCAGACGTCGGGGGTGGCGGTGTAGGCGTCGCCGAGCGGACCGTCCAGGGCGTACTCGGACGCGGTGAAGCGCCCGGCCGTCTCCCCGTCGTGGAGGGCGACCGCGGTGAGCTGCTGCTCGGTGAGCGCCCCGGACGGCGTCGCCGCGGCCGCCGGGCGCGGCGGGCCGGGGCGCTCGCCCGCCCTGCCGTCCTCGGTGGCGTCCCCGCCGCCGCATCCGGTGAGCACCAGCAGGACCGCCATCGCACATCCCGCCGGCGCGGCGCCCCGTCCGCCGCCCGCCCCGCGCACCCCGGCCATCCGTGCCCCTGTCCGTCGTCGAGAGCCGCGTCCCGTGTGCGGCCGAGGCTCGATTGTGCGGTATCCGGGGACCGGAGGCGGGCCCGGTGGCCGAACTCCCCCTCCGCCGCCGCACGACCGCCACATCCGGTCCGGCCGGTGCGCGGTCCCGGCCGGACGGCGCCGGGCCGGGGACGCGGGCCCGCCGGCGGCGGGCGTGCCCGCGGGGCGCGTCCGGGGGTGCGGACGCGCCCCGCGGGGCACCGGGTTCAGCGGACGGAGCGGTGGACGTCCTCCCCGGTGGCCGGGCCGGGGGTGGCGTCGGCGATCCAGGGGCCGTCGCCGCTGGGGTCGATGACGCCCTCCTCCAGCCAGGTGTAGGTCCCGGAGAGGACCCCGTCCACGACCCGCCCGTCGATGTCGTCGGTGTTGGACCACAGCCGGGTGAAGAGCTCCTCCACCCGGATCCTGGCCTGCCGGCAGAACACGTCGGCGAGCTGGTACGCCTCGCGGCCGTGGTCGCCGTCGGCCTGCAGGTGCTCCGCACGGACGCAGGCGGCGCTCATCGCGAAGAGCTCGGCGCCGATGTCGACGATCCGGCCGAGGAAGCCCTGCTTGGTCTCCATGCGGCCCTGCCAGCGGGACATCGCGTAGAAGGTCGACCGGGCCAGCTTCCGGGACGAGCGTTCGACGTACCGCAGGTGCGCGGAGAGGTCGGGGTGTCCCGGCACGCGGAACTCGGCGTAGGAGCCGGGCAGTTGTCCGGGACCGCTGACGAGCTTCGGGAGCCAGCGCGCGTAGAACCCGGCGGCGTCGGCGCCGGCCCTCGCCTTGTCGGAGAGCGGCTTGTCGGGGTCGATGAGGTCACCGGCGACCTTGAGGTGGGCGTCGACGGCCTCCCGGGCGATCAGCAGGTGCATGATCTCGGTGGAGCCCTCGAAGATCCGGTTGATCCGCATGTCGCGGAGCATCTGCTCGGCGGGCACGGCGCGTTCGCCGCGGGCGGCGAGCGAGGCGGCCGTCTCGAAGCCGCGTCCGCCGCGGATCTGGACGAGCTCGTCGGAGATCAGCCAGCCCATCTCGGAGCCGTACAGCTTGGCGAGCGCGGCCTCGATGCGGATGTCGTTGCGGCTCTCGTCGGCCATCTGCGAGGAGAGGTCGACGACGGCTTCGAGGGCGAAGGTGGTGGCGGCGATGAAGGAGATCTTCGCGCCGACCGCCTCGTGGCGGGCGACGGACCTGCCCCACTGCTCGCGGACCGCCGCCCATTCGCGGGCGATCTTCAGGGACCACTTGCCGACGCCGACGCACATGGCGGGCAGCGAGAGGCGTCCGGTGTTGAGCGTGGTGAGGGCGATCCTGAGACCGGCGCCCTCCGGGCCGATCCGGTTCGCGGCGGGGACGCGGACCCGGTGGAAGCGGGTCACGCCGTTCTCGATGCCGCGCAGCCCCATGAAGGCGTTGCGGTGCTCCACGGTGATGCCCGGGGAGTCGGCCTCGACGACGAAGGCGGTGATGCCGCCCCTGTGGCCCTCGGACTCCGGCACGCGCGCCATGACGACGAGCAGGTCGGCGACGACCCCGTTGGTCGTCCACAGCTTCACGCCGTCCAGGACGTAGTCGTCGCCGTCGGGCACGGCCGAGGTGGCGAGCCGCGCCGGGTCGGAGCCGACGTCGGGTTCGGTGAGGAGGAAGGCGGAGATGTCCGTCCGCGCGAGGCGGGGCAGGAAGGCGTCCTTCTGGTCCTGGGTGCCGAACATCTTCAGCGGCTGCGGTACGCCGATGGACTGGTGGGCGGAGAGCAGCGCGCCGATCGAGGGGCTCGCCGAACCGGCCAGCGCGAGGGCCTTGTTGTAGTAGACCTGGGTCAGCCCCAGGCCTCCGTACCTGGTCTCGATCTTCATGCCGAGGGCGCCGAGCTCCTTGAGGCCGGCGATCACCTCGTCGGGGATCCGGGCCTCGCGCTCGATGAGGGCGCCGTCGACCCTGGTCTCGCAGAACGCGCGGAGCCGGTCGAGGAAGGCCTCACCGCGCCGTACGTCGTCCGGGGCCGGCTGGGGGTGGGGGTGGATCAGGTCCAGCCGGAAGCGTCCGAGGAAGAGTTCCTTGGCGAAGCTGGGCTTGCGCCAGTCCTGCTCACGTGCGGCCTCGGCCACCTGCCGCGCTTCGCGCTCGGTGACCTTGGGGGCCTGGGGGATGTCGGATGGGGCGGACATGAGGAGCTCACCTCGCCGCGAGTCGGGGTAGGGGTCGGGCCGTACGCGTGCCGATCGGTGCCGCTGGTCCGTATCTACCCGATCCCGGACAACCCCACCACCCCGGTGGGAGTCCCCGGCGGGGTGCGGAGGCGGGCGGACCACCTGCCCGGCGGACCGCTCCGTTCCCGGCCGGCCCGCTGTTTCCCGTCCCGACGACACGGGCGTCCGGCGTCCCGGGGCGGGCGGGCCCCCGGGACGCCGGGGCCGTCCGGCGCGACTCGGCCGCTCGGGGTATCCGCGGACCGGCCGGTCCGCGGGAGCGCCGGCCGCCGGACGGCGGGGCACTCCGGGGCGGCATGGCCCGGTGGCGGGTACGGGTGTACGGCGACGGGCCCGCCCGCGGCGGTCTCCGAACCCGGGCACGGCGAACCCGGGCACGGCGAACCCGGACACGGCGAACGGCCGGAGCCCCCGCACAGCGGGCTCCGGCCGTTCGTCGTGCCGGTGCGGGCTACAGGGCCAGGCCGGTGAGGACCAGGACCCGCTCGTAGGTGTAGTCGTCCATGGCGTAGCGCACGCCCTCGCGTCCCACTCCGGACTCCTTGACCCCGCCGTACGGCATCTGGTCGGCGCGGTAGGAGGGCACGTCGCCGATGACCACGCCGCCCACCTCCAGGGCGCGGTGGGCGCGGAAGGCGGTCTGCAGGTCGTGGGTGAAGACGCCCGCCTGGAGGCCGAACCTGGAGTCGTTGACGGCGGCGAAGGCCTCGGCCTCGCCTTCCGTCCTGCGGACGTGGAGGACCGGTCCGAAGACCTCCTCGCGCGCGATCGTCGTGGTGTCGGGAAGGTCGGCGAGGACCGTCGGGGCGTAGGCGGCGCCGTCGCGCTTGCCGCCGGTCAGCAGGGTGGCGCCGGCCGAGACGGCCTCGTCGACCCAGGACTCGACCCGGCGGGCGGCCTCCTCGCTGACGAGCGGGCCGACGTCGGTGGCCGCGTCGGAGGGGTCGCCGGTCACCAGGGCCTCGACGGCCGCGACGATCTTCGGGACGAGCCGGTCGTAGACGGTGGCGTCGGCGATGACGCGCTGCACCGAGATGCAGGACTGGCCGCCCTGGTAGTTGGAGAAGGTGGCGATGCGGGCCGCGGCCTGGTCCAGGTCCTCCTCGGACGACCAGTCGGCGAGCACGACGGCCGCTCCGTTGCCACCGAGCTCCAGGGTGCAGTGCTTGCGCGGCACCGACTCCATGATCGAGTAGCCGACGGGGCCCGATCCGGTGAAGGAGATGACCGGCAGCCGCTCGTCCTGGACGAGGTCGGGCATCGTGTCGTTGGGCACCGTCAGCACGGACCAGGAGCCGGCCGGCAGGTCCGTCTCGGCCAGCAGCTCGCCGAGGACCAGGGCCGAGAACGGGGTGGCCGGGGCCGGCTTGAGGATGATCGGGGCGCCGACGGCAAGGGCCGGGGCGACCTTGTGGGCGCTGAGGTTGAGCGGGAAGTTGAAGGGCGCGATACCGAGGACCGGCCCGCGCGGGAAGCGCCGGACCAGGGCGAGACGGCCGGTCCCGCCCGCGTCCGTGTCCAGCCGCTGCGCGTCGCCGCCGTTGAAGCGGCGGGCCTCCTCGGCGGCGAACCGGAAGACGGAGACGGCCCGGCCGACCTCTCCGCGGGCCCACTTGATCGGCTTGCCGTTCTCGGCGGAGATCAGCTGGGCGATCTCCTCGGTGCGCTCGGTGAGGCGGCGTACGACGTGGTCGAGGGCGGCGGCCCGCACGTGCGCCGGGGTGGCGGCGAACTCCTCGCGCACGGCGTACGCGGCGGCGACCGCCTCCTCGACCTGGGCGTCGGTGGGCACGGAGACCGTGCCGACGGGACGGCCGTCCCAGGGGTTGGTGACGTCGAAGCTGTCCTCGCCGGTGGCCTGGCGGCCGGCCAGCCAGAAGGCGTGCGTGGAAGTCATGGCGGTTCCGGCCCTTCGGAGGTGGTGGACGACGAGCGGCGGACGGGCCCCATCCGGGTCCGGCCGCCCTTCGGGCCCCACCGTAGGGCGGCACGGCCCGGATGGGGTTTGTCCGCCGTGGAGTGGAACGGGGAACGGGTGTGCCGGATTGTCGTAGCCGGACGGGCCGGCTCCGCAGCAGGACGGCGGAAGCGACCGCGGTGACCGCACTCCCGGGCGGCCCGGGACAGGACAGGACGGACGGGCCGGCCCGGTCCCGCGGCGGGACCGGATCACCGGCCGCCCGCGGGGGCGGTGGTCGCCTTCAGGGCGAGCCACAGCTCCATCCGGACGTCCGGGTCGTCCAGCGAGCGGCCCAGGATCTCCTCCACCCGCCGCATCCGGTAGCGCAGGGTGTGGCGGTGGACCCCCAGGTCCGCGGCGGCGGCGTCCCACTGGCCGTGCCGGGAGAGCCAGGCGCGCAGGGAGTCGACGAGATCGCCGCGGCCCTTCACGTCGTGCTCCCGCAGCGGCCGGAGGGTGCCGTCGGCGAAGGCGCGTACGGCGTCGTCGGCGAGCAGCGGCAGGACGGAGCCGGCGGCGAGCTCCTCGTGCTCGACCAGGGTCCTGCCCCGGCGGCGGGCGACGGAGAGCGCCTGTTCGGCCTGCTTGTACGCGGCGGACGCCCCGATGGGGCCGGACGGGGCGGACATCCCCACGACCACGTCGGCCTCGTCGGGACCCGGCTCGTGCACCGGGCGGTCGTCCGCGGCCCGGGCCTGGGACACGCAGGCCGCGGCGGCGGCGCCACCGTCGACGGCCAGCACCACCAGGCGCCCGCCCTCGGGGACCATGAGCAGGGCCTCGCCGGAGCGGGAGGCGGCGGCCTCCATGGTCTCCGCCAGCGGTTCCGTCCCCGAGGGGGCCGCCGCCTCGGCGATCAGCAGCCGGAAGGGGGCGTCCAGGAGCCCGCCGTACAGGTCCCCGGCGACGGCCCGGGCGTGGTCGGACTCCCCCGCGAGCAGCATCCTCAGGACCGCGGCGCCCAGGCGCTGCTCGGCGCCCTGGAGCGCGCGGGAACGGGCCGTGGTCAGCGTCAGCAGGGCGACCGCGGAGTGCACGGCGTAGCGCTCGGCCGTGCCGAGCGCCGCCCCGGTCCCGACGGCCAGCGCCCCGCGGTTGCCGCGGCCGGTGCCCAGCGACTGGAGCTCGACGCGGTCGTCGCCCTCGCTGTCGCCGACGACCACGCTGGCCGGGCCGGGACGTTCCCGCAGCCGCTCCACCTCGGGGCCGAGCCGTGCCGCACGGCGGGCCGCCCAGTCGGGCGCCGCGGCGACGACCGAGCCGGCGGAGTCGTACAGCGCGGCCCATCCGTCGACGTGCGCGGCGAGGCGGGTGAGCAGATCCGCGGGGCCGTCCCCGGCGACCGCGGCCCGGGTCAGCTCCCGCTGGGCCTCGAACCCGGCCGTCACCGAGCGGTACTGGTCCGCGGCGATCGCCCCGGACACCGCCTTGCTGATCGCGAGGAACGGCGTGCGCCGGGGCACTTCGAGGAGCGGCAGCCCGGCCTCCTCGGCGGCGTCCACGAGCGCGGGCGGGATCTCCTCGTAGGTGACGCCCACGCCGAAGCCGATCCCCGCGACCCCGGCGCCGGCCAGCCGGCGCACGTACCGGCGCATCGTCGCCGGGTCCCGGGCGTCGAGGTTGGTGGCGGTGACCAGGAGCAGTTCGCCGCCCTCCATGTACGGGACCGGGTCGGCGAGCTCGCTGGCGTGCGCCCACCGCACGGGCGTGCCGAGCCGGTCGGCGCCGGCGCGGACGGCGAGCTTGAGCGCCGGGTGCTGGACGAGCGAGGCGAGAGTGGGTGGCATGGGACCGCCGGACCTCTGGGAGTCGATGGCGCCGCCCGTGCGGACGGCTCGATGGGACCGCCCTGCCCGGACGGCTCACCATGCGCCGCCCCGTACAGACGGCCGGTCCGATTCTGCCAGGGCGGCGGGGTCCTCGTAACCTCGCGCTCAGCCGTCCAGCGTGACCAGGAGCGGGGGCGCGTGCTCCCCCTCGACGTTCGTCAGCGACAGGACCGCGTGCCCGGCGGGCACCTGGTAGGCGAGCTCGGAGGCGGACCAGCGCTCCCGCTCGACCCGGCGCACGGTGACCGCGTCCCGGGTCACGGCCTTGCCGGTGACCAGCTTGCGCAGGCCGTGCAGGGCGCGGGTGAAGGGCTGGTCCGCGAAGACCGCGTGCTGGGCGACCTCACGGGTCTCCACCCACTCCTTGCCCCAGACCTCGGCGAAGCGCTTGCCGTCCCAGGTGGTGATCCCGCTGAAGGCCATGCAGCAGCCGACCGCGCCGAGCAGCGCGGTGTGCAGCGCCTCGGGGACGTCGTCGACGGTCCGCAGGGTGAGGAGCGCCCCGGCGTTGACCGACCGCAGGCGGCGGACACCGCGCACGGTCTCCGCGGTAACGGTGTGCGTGGCGTCGTCCAGGACCAGGCAGACGAAGAGCGAGCGGTCGGTCCGGGCGGCGGTGATCGCGGTGAACTGGGCGAGGACGAGCCGGGCGAGCAGCCGCGACGCCTCGGCGTGGGTCCGCTCGGGGAGGTCGATCCTGACCCGGAGCGGCAGGTGCCCGAGGGAGCGCAGCGAGAAGGGCCGGGCCTGCTCCCCGGTGGCGAAGAACGGTGCGAACGCCGGCCGGTCGAGCAGGGCGACACGGTCGGCGAGCACCGGCCCCGGGTCCCCCGCGGCGCCCCGCTGGCGGGTGCGGGCGTCCAGCTCGCGCAGCATGTCCCGGTGGCCGCCGGCGCCGAGGGCCTCGCGCAGCGCGTCGACCGCCGTGCCGTCGCCGTCCAGCAGTTCGCGGAGCTCGCGCACGCCCGGGAAGTGTCCGTGGACGGCGCGGTAGGGACCGAGGAGCTGGGCGAGGACGGTGGCGGCGCGCCGGCTGTCCAGGTGGGTCACGTCGCCGACGAGTCCCTCGGCGAGCACGCCCGCCGCCTCGTCGGGGTCGGTCGTGCCGCCGTAGAGGTCGAAGTCGTGGGCGGAGGCCGGGTCGCCGATCCGCACCACGACGTCGAACGCCTCGTCCGGGCCGAGTTCGCCCCCCGGTCCGCCGACGGCCAGGACCGCGGCCCGGCCGGCGAGCGCCTGGAGGGAGAGGGTCTCGACGACCGGCCGGACCAGCCGTGCGGACTTGCCGGCTCCGGGCGGGCCCACCGCGAGCAGCGAGGTGCCCAGCAGCGCGGGTTCCAGGGCGATGCCCGAACCGCGCCGGGCGTAGGGGTTGCGCGGGTCGTCGGTGCAGCTGCCGATGCGGACCTGCCCGGTGAGCAGGTCGTGCCGGACGGTGCGGCGCGGCAGGTCCCGGGCGCCCGAGGGGTGGAGGGCGGCGGCCCCGCCGGTGCGCAGGACGGCCTCGGTGAGCGCGGCGAGGTGCTCCGGCCGGCCGCGGCCCGCGCTCCAGGCGTGCCGCAGCCGCGCCACGTCGACGTCGTTCATCCGGCCGGTGCGGACCTCGGCGGTGAGGGCCTCGGCGGCGTCCCGGGCGCCCGCCTCGCGGAGCTCCGGCCACTGCTCGGGGGCGGGGGCGTCGGGCGGCGCGGCGGGGGTTCCCGGCGGGGTGGCCGCGTCCGTGCCGCGCCGGGCGGCGAGTGCCTCGCGCCAGCGGCCGAGGCGGGCGAACGGCCAGAGCACGCCGAGGGCGATCAGGGCGTAGAGCACGTTGACGACGCTCTGGCTCTGGTAGATCTCGCCGCCCGCGACCGAGGCGACGAGGATCAGGACCGGCCGGACCAGGGGGACGGCGTCCTTCCAGACGAGGAGCTCGGCCAGGGCCCCGCCGGCCGCCGCGGCCAGCGCGAGGAAGGGCTGTCCCCGCCCGGCGACGTGCCGCCGGAAGATCTCGGACCAGTTGCCCAGGCGCCCGCAGCCGTAGACGAGGAGGCCGAACAGGACGGCCTCGTAGACGGTGAGGGCGTCGGCGCCCTCGATGGTGCGGGGTCCGCCGAAGGTACCGGCGTACCACCAGTCGGCGGGGGTGAACAGCTTCAGCGGAACGAGCCGGTAGGGGATGTAGCCGTTGCGCCAGAGGGACCACACGAGCAGTCCGCTGAGCACGGAGATGAGCACCCCGACCAGCAGCGAGCGGTCGGACACCCCCTCGGGCCGCTCGGGCGGGCGGGGGGTGTGCCCGTAGCGCCACACGCCCGGTTCCCGCACGGGGCGCGGGGTCCGCAGCCACTCCTCGACCCCGGGGCCCGCCGCGGCCGGCCGGCGGGGGTGCGGGGCGTACGTGGGGGGCGGGGGCGCCGCGGGCGGCGGCCCGGCAGGGCGGGGCACCCGCTCCGCGCCCGTGCCCCGTGCGTCGTACGTGCCTTCGGTGTCCATGAACCGCTGCCCCCTGACCAGCCAGGTCCCGCCTTCTGCACCGGCCAATCTAGTGCCCGGGCACCGGGAGTTCAGCCAAGCGGCCGTACGGCCGCTCGGAGTCGGTGCGGGCGGGTGCCCCGGCGGCCGGGCGGGGCACCTGTCCGCGGCGGACAAGGACACGCCCCCACCACTCCCGATCGGAGCATGACCGCTGCCCGCGCCCGCCCCTAGCCTGCAGAAACAGAAGCGTCCGAAACACCCCCAGGAGCCCCGCATGTCCGACATCCCGCAGGAGCGCCGCCTCGTCACCGCCGTCCCCGGCCCGAAGTCGGTGGAGCTGCAGGCCCGCCGTGTCGCGGCGGTCGCCGCCGGTGTGGGCTCCACGCTGCCGGTCTTCACCGCCCGGGCGGGCGGCGGAATCATCGAGGACGTGGACGGCAACCGGCTGATCGACTTCGGTTCCGGCATCGCCGTGACCTCGGTGGGCGCGTCCGCCGAAGCGGTCGTGCGCCGGGCCTCGGCGCAGCTCGCCGACTTCACCCACACCTGTTTCATGGTCACGCCGTACGAGGGGTACGTCGAGGTCTGCGAGCAGCTGGCCGAGCTGACGCCGGGCGACCACCCGAAGAAGTCCGCGCTGTTCAACTCGGGCGCCGAGGCCGTCGAGAACGCCGTGAAGATCGCCCGTGCCCACACGAAGCGGACCGCGGTCGTGGTGTTCGACCACGGCTACCACGGGCGGACGAACCTCACGATGGCGCTGACGGCGAAGAACATGCCGTACAAGCAGGGCTTCGGTCCGTTCGCACCCGAGGTGTACCGGGTGCCGGTGGCGTACGGCTACCGCTGGCCGACCGGCCCGGAGAACGCCGGTGCCGAGGCGTCCGCGCAGGCCATCGACGAGATCACCAAGCAGATCGGCGCGGAGAACGTCGCCGCGATCATCATCGAGCCGGTCCTCGGCGAGGGCGGCTTCATCGAGCCGGCCAAGGGCTTCCTCCCGGCGATCGCGCGGTTCGCCGAGGAGAACGGCATCGTCTTCGTCGCGGACGAGATCCAGTCCGGTTTCTGCCGCACCGGCCAGTGGTTCGCCTGTGAGGACGAGGGGATCGTGCCGGACCTGATCACCACGGCCAAGGGCATCGCGGGCGGCCTCCCGCTCTCCGCGGTGACCGGCCGCGCCGAGATCATGGACGCCGCCCACGCCGGCGGACTCGGCGGGACCTACGGCGGCAACCCGGTGGCCTGCGCGGGTGCGCTCGGCGCCATCGAGACGATGCGCGAGCTGGACCTGAACGGCAGGGCCCGGCGCATCGAGGAGGTCATGAAGGGCCGCCTCGCCGAGATGCGGGCGAAGCTGCCGAACGGTGACGCCATCGGGGACATCCGCGGCCGCGGCGCGATGATCGCGATCGAGCTGGTGAAGCCGGGCTCCAAGGAGCCCGACGCGGCCGCCGCCGGTGCGCTGGCGAAGGCCTGCCACGCCGAGGGCCTGCTGGTGCTGACCTGCGGCACCTACGGCAACGTCCTGCGCTTCCTGCCGCCGCTCGTCATCGGCGAGGACCTGCTGAACGAGGGCCTGGACATCCTCGAACAGGCATTCGCTCAGCTCTGACGCGTGCGAGTCGCCGGGGCCCCGGGCGGTGTCCGCCGGAGCGGTGGACGGGGCCCCGGTGAGGGCGTGTGAAGAAGGTGTGGGAGGGCCATGGCGGGATACCGTTGCCGCTTCCGGTGCCCGCTCCCCCTGACGTACGGTCTTCCCAGATGAGAGAAACACCCCGCTCGCAGGGGACTGCGGGCGATGCCGGTACGGAGCTCCCCCCGCGCCGTACCGGCCGTGCCATCGGGCACACCGCTGGGGCCTCGCGCCCCGGAACTCCTCACCGATCGGACGGCCGCCCGCCCCACACCCCCCGGGGCGCGCGGCAGCCCGGTCCGACCGGCCACCTCGGAACAATCCCCCCTGTTCCCCGGTGGCCGGTTCTTCTCGTTCCGGCGGCCGTCGCGCTGTCCGCGCTCCTCCTGGTGATCACCTGGCAGGTGCTGGCCGACGGCCCGCTGCTGGTTCCCGACGAGCGGCTCGGCCTGGAGCTGGCGGGGCGCGGTCCGGCCGGCCTCGCCGATCTCTTCGCCGACCTGGGCAACCCGGAGGTCGCCGCCCCCGTGGCGGCGGGCGCGGCGCTCGTGGCCTGGCTGCGCGGTGCCCGGCGGGCCGCGCTGTACGCGGTCCTGACCGTGGCGGCCGTCCCGGCGCTCGTCGTCCCGCTCAAGCTGTGGACGGACCGTCAGGGGCCGCTGACGGAGGCGACGGGCTACTACCCCTCCGGGCACACGACCACGGCGATGGTGGCGTACGGGGCCGCGGCGCTGCTGCTCGCCCCGTACCTGAAGCGGTCCTGGGTGACGCTCGTCGCCGCCGTCCTGCTGACGGCGGCGACGAGCGTCGGTCTGGTGCTGCGCGGCTACCACTGGCCCCTGGACGTCGTGGCCGGCTGGTGCCTGAGCGGGGTGCTGCTGCTCGCCCTCCGGGCGGCCGCGGGACGGCCTCAGCGCCCGAAGTAGGCGTCGAAGTTCTTCGCGAACTCCCCGTTGCCGAAGCGGTCCCAATTGATCGACCAGGCCATCAGGCCGCGCAGGCCGGACCAGGTGCCGTGGGTCCGGTAGGAGCCGCAGGCCGCCTCCGCCTTCTTCGTCAGGCAGTCGAGCGCCTTGGTGACCTCGGCGGGCGAGGTGTGGCCGTTGCCGGCCTGGGTGGACGCCGGGAGGCCGACGGCCACCTGCTCGGGGCGCAGCGCGGGGAAGACCCTGGCCGGGTCGCCCGCCACCGGGAAGCCGGCGAGCAGCATGTCGGTCATGGCGATGTGGAAGTCGGCGCCGCCCATGGAGTGGTACTGGCCGTCCAGGCCCATGACGGGGCCCGAGTTGTAGTCCTGGACGTGCAGCAGGGTGAGGTCGTCGCGCAGGGCGTGGATGACCGGCAGGTAGGCGCCGGCGCGCGGGTCCTGGCCGCCCCAGGGGCCGGAGCCGTAGTACTGGTGGCCGAGCTGCACGAAGAAGGTCTCGGGGGCCATGGTGAGCACGAAGCCGGCCCCGTACCTGGCCTTGAGGGACTTCACCGCGGAGATCAGGTTGACGATGACGGGGGTCGTCGGGCTGCGGAAGTCGGTGTCGCCCGTGGCGAGGGACAGCGAGTGGCCCTCGAAGTCGATGTCCAGGCCGTCGAGTCCGTAGGTGTCGATGATCGTGCCGACGGACCTGACGAAGGCGTCGCGGGCGGCGGTGGTGGCGAGCTGGACCTGCCCGTTCTGGCCGCCGATCGAGATCAGCACCTTCTTGCCCGCCGCCTGCTTGGCCTTGACGGCGGCCTTGAACTCGGCCTCGCTCTCGACGTTCGGGCACTCCGCGACCGGGCAGAGCGAGAAGCGGATGTCGCCCGAGGTGACGGACGTCGGCTCGCCGAAGGCGAGGTTGATGACGTCCCACGAGTCCGGCACGTCGGCCATCCGGGTGTAGCCGGAGCCGTTGGCGAAGCTGGAGTGCAGGTAGCCGACGAGCGCGTGGTCCGGGAGACCGTCGCCGGCCGCTCCGCCGCCGCCGGCGGCCGTGGTGACCTGCACGGCCGCCGATCGTGCCGACTCGCCGGCGGCGTTCACCGCGGACACCTGGAAGCGGTACGCGGACGACGCGGCCAGCCCCGTCACGGTGGCCGAGGTGCCGGTGGTGTCGAGGACCTTCACACCGTCGCGGTGCACGCGGTACCCGGTGGCTCCGGCGGACGCGGTCCAGGACAGCGGGACGGACGACGCGGTGGCCGTGCCGGCCCGCAGGCCGGTGGGGGCGGCGGGCACGGCGACGGGGTCCACGCCGGGGCCGGTCAGGGTGAGGTCGTCGGCGTGGTAGGCGGGCGTGCCGTACCAGCCGTGGGTGTAGACCGTCACCGAGGTGGTCGTGGGGCCGGTCCGGAAGGTGGTGGTGAGCTGCCGGTACGCGTCGGCGGACTGGGTCCAGGTGGAGACGTCGGTGGTGCCGGTGCCGGAGGCCCCGAGGTAGACGTAGCTCCCCTGCACCCACGCGCCGAGCGTGTAGGCGGAGTCGGGCCTGACGCTCACCGTCTGCGAGCACCGGGCCTGGTCGCTGCCCGCCGGTGTCGCCCTCAGCGCCGAGGTCCCGCTGTGCACGGGCGCGCGGACGGCCGTGCCGCTGCCGCCGGTGCAGCTCCAGCCGTCCAGCCCCGCCTCGAAGCCCCCGTTGCGCGCCAGATCGGCGTCGGCCGCGCCCGCGGCCGGCGTCGTGGCGACGAGGGTGCCCGCGGCGAGCAGGGCGGCCGAGAAGGCGGCCAGGAGTCCGGAGAAGCGAACGGGTGGTCCGGTGCGTGCCACGACAGCCTCCGTGCAGGGGGTGAGCGAGCGATAGGGGCACAACATGGTCCAGACCAATAGGGTTGTCAAGACCTCTGACGGCACCTCACTCCCCGCCGCGCCCCCCGCGGGCCGCGGCCGCCTCGTGCAGGGCGAGCTCCAGGAGGCCCGCGTCGGTGAGCGCACCCGAGCCGTCCGGCGGGATCAGCCAGCGCACCCCGCCCACGGCGCTCCCCGGCCGGGGGACGACGATCCACGCCCCCGCGCCGATCCCGCGGATGCCCGTGCCGAGCCAGCGGGCCGCCGTCCCGGGCGGGACGAAGAAGCCCATCCGGGACTCGCCGAAGTCCGCGAGGACCGGGCCCGGCCTGTCGAGGAGCCGGGTGAGCACGTCGAGCGTCGGATGGCCCAGCTCCCCGGGCACGACCAGCACGTCCCAGCGTTTCCCGGCGGGCAGCAGCGCCATCCCCCGGGGGTTGCGCGCCCACTCCCTCCGTACGGCGCCCGGATCCGGTGCCGCCGATGCGAGCCATACGACCGCGGATGTCGTCCCCGTGCCGGTCATGGAATGCCTTCCTCTCCCCGTGGGCACCGGCAGGGTCCTGCCGGTGCGGTCACGGGAGAGAGCGGGCGGGACCCGGATCATGACGCGGTTCCGGCGGCCGGCCGTACGTGACCCGGGTCACTCCGGGCGGTCCGGGGCGCCGGCTCCGGGCGGCGGCCCGGCGATCAGCTGTCGAAACCGAGTCCCAACCGGTCCATGGTCCGCAGCCACAGGTCGCGGCGGCCGCCGTCGCGGTCGGCGCGGGCGAGGGACCGCTTGGTCAGCTCGATCCCCGTCCAGGCGAGGGGTTCGGGCGGGAAGGGCAGCGGTTTCGAGCGCACCAGGGCGAGCGCGGTCCGCTCGGTCTCCCGGCCGGCCAGCAGGTCGAGCATGACCTCGGCGCCGAAGCGGGTGGCGCCGACGCCCAGTCCGGTGTACCCGGCGGCGTACGCGACCCGTCCGCCGCGGGCCGTGCCGAAGAAGGCGGAGAACCGGGAGCAGGTGTCGATCGCGCCGCCCCAGGCGTGGGTGAAGCGCACCCCGGACAGCTGGGGGAAGTACGCGGCGAACTGCCCGGCGAGTTTCAGGAAGGTCTCCGGGCGCTGGTCCAGCGCGGGGTCGAGCCGCCCGCCGTACGGGTACACGGCGTCGTAGCCGCCCCACAGGATCCGGTTGTCCGCGGAGAGCCGGAAGTAGTGGAACTGATGGGCGCTGTCCCCCAGTCCCTGCCGGTTGCGCCAGCCGACCGAGGCCAGCTGCTCCGGACCGAGGGGCTCCGTCATCAGCGCGTAGTCGTAGACCGGGACCGTGTACGGGCGCACCCGTCGCACCAGCGACGGGAACACGTTCGTGCCGAGCGCCACGTGGCGGGCGAAGACCCTGCCGTAGGGCGTGCGCACCGCCGTGCCGGCGCCCGACCGGGCGAGGGCGAGACCGCGGGTGTGCTCGTAGATCCGTACGCCGAGGCGGAGGCAGGCCGCCTTCAGGCCCCAGGCGAGCTTCGCCGGATGGAGCAGGGCGACGCCGTGCCGGTCCAGCAGCCCGCCGAGGAAGAGCGGCGAGTCGACCTCGGCGCGCACCTGGTCCCGGTCCAGGAACTCCAGCCCCCCGAGGCCGAGTTCCTCCGTCCTGCGGTGCCATGCCCGCAGTTCGTCGAGCTGGTGGGGCTGGGTGGCGACGTCGATCTCGCCGGTGCGCTCGAAGTCGCAGTCGAGGGAGTGGCGGGTGACGGCCTCCTCGACGGCGTCGAGGTTGCGCGCGCCCAGCGCCTCCAGCCTCCGGATGTCACCGGGCCAGCGCTCCAGGCCGTTGGCCAGGCCGTGGGTCAGCGAGGCCGCGCAGAACCCGCCGTTGCGGCCGGAGGCGGCCCAGCCCGCCTCGTCGCCCTCGATGAGGACGACGTCGCGCCCGGGGTCGCGCTCCTTCGCGATCAGCGCGGTCCACAGTCCGCTGTAGCCGCCGCCGACGACCAGCAGGTCGCAGTGTTCGTCACCGGTCAGCGCGGGACGGGCCGCGGGCCTTCCCGGGTCGTCGAGCCAGTAGGACAGGGGCCGCGCGTCCGCGAGCGATCGTGCGGCCGTGCGCGTGGCGTCGGGGGCCATGGTCTCTCCTTCGGGTTCTACCGTGCCGCGTCGCTCCGGCGCCGGTGCGCGACGAACTGACCGGCGAGGACCACCGCCACCGCGATGACGAACATCGCCGTGCCGATGACGTTGATCTGCACGGGCGTGCCCCGCTGGGCCGATCCCCAGACGAACATCGGGAAGGTCACGGTGGAGCCCGCGTTGAAGTTGGTGATGATGAAGTCGTCGAAGGAGAGCGCGAAGGCGAGCAGCGCCCCCGCGGCGATCCCCGGGGCGGCGATCGGCAGGGTCACCCGGACGAACGTCTGCACGGGGCCCGCGTACAGGTCGCGGGCGGCCTCCTCCAGCCGCGGGTCCATCGACATCACCCGCGCCTTGACGGCGGTCACCACGAAGCTGAGGCAGAACATGACGTGCGCGATCAGCACGGTCCAGAAGCCCAGCCGTGCGCCCATGTTGAGGAACAGGGTGAGCAGCGAGGCCGCCATGACGACCTCGGGCATCGCCATCGGCAGGAAGATCAGGGAGTTGACCGCGCCGCGGGCCCGGAAGCGGTAGCGGACCAGGGCGAAGGCGATCATCGTGCCCAGGGCGGTCGCGCCGAGGGTCGCCCAGAAGGCGATGCGCAGCGAGAGGGAGAGCGAGCCGCAGAGGTCCGCGACGCCGCAGGGGTCCTTCCAGGCGTCCAGGGAGAACTCCTGCCAGGCGTAGTTGAAGCGCCCCTTCGGCCGGTTGAAGGAGAACACCATCACGACGGCGTTCGGCAGGATCATGTACGCGAGGGTCAGCAGTCCGGCGAGCACGACCAGGTTCCGGCGGATCCATCGGAGTACGGGCATCAGACCAGGTCCTCCGTGCCGGAGCGGCGGATGTAGACGGTGACCACGAGCAGGACGACCGCCATGAGGATGAACGAGAGCGCGGCCGCCGTGGGGTAGTCCAGGACCCGCAGGAACTGGGTCTGGATGACGCTGCCGACCATCTTGGTGTCGGTGGAGCCGAGCAGTTCCGCGTTGACGTAGTCGCCGCTCGCCGGGATGAACGTCAGCAGCGTGCCGGAGACGACCCCGGGCATCGACAGCGGGAGCGTCACCGTGCGGAACGTGGTCGCGGGCGTGGCGTACAGGTCGCCCGCCGCCTCGTGCAGCCGGCCGTCGATGCGTTCCAGCGAGGTGTAGAGCGGCAGGATCATGAACGGCAGGAAGTTGTACGTCAGACCGCAGACGACGGCCATGGGGGTGGCCAGGACCCGGTTGTTCTCGGTCCAGCCGAGCCAGGCGGTGACATCGAGGACGTGCAGGGCGTTCAGCGCCTCCACGACCGCGCCGCCGTCCGCGAGGATCGTCTTCCAGGCCAGCGTCCGGATCAGGAAACTGGTGAAGAACGGGGCGACGACCAGGACGAGCACCAGGGTGCGCCAGCGTCCGGCCCTGAAGGCGATCAGGTACGCGAGCGGGTAGCCGAGCAGCAGGCACAGGAGGGTCGCGGTCCCCGCGTAGAGGAGGGACCGGACGAACTGCGGGTAGTACTCGGTGAGGGCGTCCCAGTACGTCCGGACGTGCCAGGTGACCTCGAAGCCCTGTTCCAGGGAGCCGGTCTGCACCGAGGTCGACGCCTGGTAGACCATCGGCAGCGCGAAGAAGACGAGCAGCCACAGGATGCCGGGCAGCAGGAGCCAGTAGGGCACGAGGCGCCTGCGGGCGGACGGCTTGCGGACCTCGGCCTTCGCGGGGTGCGCCGGTGGCGTCTCGGTGGCGCTCATGCCGCCGCTCCCGGGCCGTCCGCGCCGGCGCCCGCGGTGATGGACTGGGCCGCGTCGAGTCCGAAGGTGTGCCCGGGGCTCCAGTGCAGGACCACGTCGGCGCCCGGCACCAGCCGGCTGTCGCGCTCGATGTTCTGCTCGTAGACCTGGAGGGCCGCACCGGCCGGGCCCTCGACGACGTACTGCGTACAGACGCCGATGAAGCTGGAGTCGGTGATCCGGCCGGTGATCCGGTTGCGGCCGTCGGGTATCCGGTCCGCGTCCTCGGCGCGGGTCAGGGAGATCTTCTCGGGGCGGACGCCCACGAGGAGCTTGTCCCCGCTCCGGGCCGGGGAGGAGCAGCGCCCGCCGGGCAGGGCGAGCCGTCCGCCGCCGGCCGCGACCACGACGTCCGCCCCCGCGGACACGATCTGCCCCTCGATGAGGTTGGAGGTGCCGAGGAAGTTCGCCACGAAGGTGGTCCGGGGGTTCTCGTACAGGTCGGCGGGGGCGCCGAGCTGTTCGACCCGGCCGCCGTTCATCACCGCGACGGTGTCGGCCATCGTCATGGCCTCCTCCTGGTCGTGGGTGACGTGGATGAACGTGATCCCGACCTCGGTCTGGATCCGCTTGAGTTCGAGCTGCATCCGGCGGCGCAGCTTGAGGTCGAGGGCGCCCAGGGGCTCGTCGAGGAGGAGGACCCGGGGGTGGTTGATGAGCGCGCGGGCCACGGCGACGCGCTGCTGCTGCCCGCCGGAGAGCTGGTGGGGTCTGCGCCGGGCGAAGTCGCCGAGCTGGACGAGGTCCAGCATCTCGCCGACCTGCCGGCCCACGGACCGGACGCCCCGGCGGCGCAGCCCGAAGGCGACGTTCTCGCTGACGTCGAGGTGCGGGAAGAGCGCGTAGCTCTGGAACACGGTGTTGACGGGGCGTTTGTGGGGCGGCAGACCCGTGATGTCGGCCCCGCCGAGCGCGACCGTGCCGGTGGTGGCCTCCTCCAGGCCCGCGATCATGCGCAGGGTGGTGGTCTTGCCGCAGCCGGACGCACCGAGCAGGGCGAAGAAGGAGCCCTGCGGGACGGTCAGGTCGAGGGGGTGGACTGCGGTGAAGGAGCCGTAGGTCTTGCTGATGCCGGTGAGACGGACGTCGCCGCCCTCGGTCTGCTGCTGTGTCATGGGTCGCGGTCCCAGGGGTGTCGGGGGAGGTGCGGGAGGGGAGGGGCCGGTCAGGCGCCGATGAGCCGGGCGAACTTCTCCTCGTACGCCGTCTCCTCCTCGGCGCTGAGGGAGCGGAAGGAGTGGGACTTTGCGGCCATCTCCCGGCCGGGGAGGATCAGCGTGTTGGACGCCATCGACGCGTCGATCTTCGCGAGTTCACCGGCGACCCCGTCCACCGGGCAGACGTAGTTGATGTAGGCGGCGAGGCGGGCCGCCACCGGGGGCTCGTAGTAGTAGTCCATGAGCTTCTCGGCGTTGGTCCTGTGCCGCGCCCCGGCCGGGATCAGCATGTTGTCGCTGGAGGTGATGTAGCCGGCCGACGGGATGGAGAACTTGACCGCCGGGTTGTCGGCCTGGAGCTGGATGATGTCGCCGGCCCAGGCCACGCAGGCCGCGATGTCGCCCTTGCTGAGGTCCGCGGTGTAGTCGTTGCCGGTGAAGCGGCGTATCTGCCGGGTGTCGACGCCCTTCTGGAGCCGGCCGACGGCCGCGTCGAAGTCCGCGTCGGTGAACGACGCGGGGTCCTTGCCCAGGTCGAGGAGGGTCAGGCCGACCGAGTCGCGCATCTCGGAGAGGAACGAGACCTTGCCCTTGAGCCGGGGATCGTCGAGGAGCTGGGTGACGGAGTCGACCTTCCGGCCGCCGGTGGCCTTCTCGTTGTAGGCGATGACCGTGGGGATGCCGGTCCACGGGTAGGAGTAGGCGCGTCCCGGGTCCCAGTCGGGGGTGCGGAACTGGGCCGACAGGTTCGCGAAGGCGTGCGGCAGGTTCGCCTGGTCGAGCTTCTGCGCCCAGCCGAGCCGGATGATCCGGGCGGCCAGCCAGTCGGTGACGATGATGAGGTCGCGGCCGGTGTCCTGCCCCGCCGCGAGCTGCGGCTTGATCTTCCCGAAGAACTCGACGTTGTCGTTGATGTCCTCGGTGTACGCGACCTCGATGCCGGTGCGCCGCGTGAAGGCGTCCAGGGTCGGGCGGCTTCGGTCGTCCTCGCCGACGTCCATGTACTCGGTCCAGTTGGAGAAGGCGATCCGCTTCTCCTGCGCCGAGTGGTCGTCGGAGGCGGCGGCGTCGCCCGCCCGTCCGGCGGGCGGGATGCCGCAGGCGCTCAGCGCGCCGAGGCCGCCGAGCGCGAGGGCCGCCGTGCCGGACGCCCGGAGGAGGGAACGGCGGGTGAGGGCGCCCCTGCCGCCGTGCAGGCTGCGTCTCACGGCGGCCCGCTGCGGCGCGGACAGGTGCTCGGGCTCGTACTGCTCCATGCGCGTGTGCCCTTCCGGGTGGGTGGTCCGCCGTGCGGCGGCCGCTGCTATCGGTCCCCGAAGACGGTGCGGTGCCAGTCCTTCCTCGCCACCGCGGTGTTGTCGTACATGACGTGCTTGACCTGCGTGTACTCCTCGAAGGAGTACGCCGACATGTCCTTGCCGAAGCCACTGGCCCGGTATCCGCCGTGCGGCATCTCGCTGATGATCGGGATGTGGTCGTTGATCCACACGCAGCCCGCCCTCAGCTCGCGGGTGGCGCGGTTGGCCCGGTACAGGCCGGTGCTCCAGGCGGAGGCGGCCAGTCCGTAGGGGGTGTCGTTGGCGAGGCGGATCCCCTCGTCGTCGGTGTCGAAGGGCAGCACCACGAGGACGGGGCCGAAGATCTCCTCTCGGACGGCCTCGCTGTCCTGGGCGGCGCCCGTGATCAGCGTCGGCCGGTAGTAGGCGCCGTCGGCGAGCGCGCCGCCGGGGGCCTCGCCGCCGGTGACGACGGTGGCGTAGGAGCGTGCGCGGTCGACGAACCCGGCGACGCGGTCGCGGTGCCGGTGGCTGACCAGCGGCCCCAGGTCGGTCGACGGGTCGAAGGGGTCGCCCAGCCGGACGCTCTCCATCAGGGCCGCGACCCCGCTGACGAACGCGTCGTGGAGGGGCCGCTGCACATAGGCGCGGGTGGCGGCCGTGCAGTCCTGGCCGGTGTTGATGAGGGCGGCGGCGACCGCTCCGTGGACCGCGGCGTCCAGATCCGCGTCGTCGAAGACGAGGAAGGGCGCCTTGCCCCCGAGTTCCAGGTGCAGCCGCTTGACGGTGGCGGTGGCGAGTCCGGCGACCCGCCGGCCGACCGCGGTGGATCCGGTGAACGAGGTCATCGCCACGTCGGGGTGGCTCACGAGGCGCTCGCCCGCGTCCCGGCCGGCGCCGGACACGATGTTGACCACCCCGTCGGGGATGCCGGCCTCGGTGGCCGCCCGGGCGAACATCAGCGAGGTCAGCGGTGTGATCTCGGCGGGCTTCAGCACGACGGTGTTGCCGGCGGCGACGGCCGGGAGGATCTTCCAGGCGGCCATCTGGAGCGGGTAGTTCCAGGGGGCGACGGACCCGATGACCCCGAGGGCCTCGCGGCGCACGCAGGAGGTGTGGTCACCGCTGTACTCGGCGGCCGACCGGCCTTCGAGGTGCCGGGCGGCCCCGGCGAAGAACGAGGCGTTGTCGACCGTGCCGGGGACGTCGAACCCGGCGGAGAGCTTGAGGGGCTTGCCGCACTGCAGGGATTCGGCGTACGCGAGGTCGGCGGACTGCGCGTCGAGGACGGCGGCGAGGCGGTGCAGTGCCTCGGAGCGCTCGCCCGGGGTGCGGCCCGACCAGCCGGGGAACGCCTCCCGGGCCGCGGCCACCGCGGAGTCGACGTCGTCGGTGCCCGCCAGTTCGTAGCGGTGCACCGTCATGCCCGTGGCCGGGTCGACCACGTCCTGGTGGCGTCCCGACGTGCCGGGGCGCAGGCCCCCGCCGATGTACTGCGCACCCTCGGCGAAGCGGTCCTGCACCGGGAAACCGTTGCCCATGACGCTCTCCTCCGCTGCCCCCTGGCGCGGGGCGGCGTAGTGTCTTCTCGAATTGAGTGCCGATCCTGACAGAGGGCACCTCGACCAACAAGTGATTCCGTTGTTTCCTTTTGGTTACGCGACGGAATCTGTCGACGCGGGGTCTCGCGTGTGCGGAAATCCCTGTACGCGCGGTCCGTGGCGGATGCCAGACTCAGCCGCCATGGGACAGGACCACATGGACGGTCTCCTGGCGCGCACGGCGCGCGGGGAGCGCGTGACGTACCTGCCGTTCTGGGGGCACCGGCCCCGCGGGGACGGCCGGCTCGGGGCGAGCTGCCTCAGCCAGTGGTGGCCGGCGCCGTTCACGGTCGGCGCGGTGACGTACGCCTCGGCGGAGCACTGGATGATGGCCGGCAAGGCACGGCTCTTCGGGGACACGGAGGCGGAGGCGCGGGCCCTGGCCGCGGGCGGCCCGGGGGCGGCGAAGACGGCGGGGCGGCTGGTGCGGGGCTTCGACGACGCGGTGTGGGGCCGGGAGCGGTTCGCCCTGGTCGTCGCGGGCAACGTCCACAAGTTCGGACAGGACCCGGAGCTGCGGACGTATCTGCTGGGCACCGGTGAGCGCGTGCTCGTCGAGGCCAGTCCGGTGGACCGGATCTGGGGCATCGGGCTCGCCGCGGACGACCCGCGCACCGCGGATCCCGCGTCCTGGCGCGGGCTCAACCTGCTGGGCTTCGCGCTGATGGAGGCGCGGGCGGTGCTGCGGGCGGAGTGACACGGTGCGGGGCCGGGGACGCGTGTCCCCGGCCCCGCACCGGACGGCCCCGCACCGGACGGCCCCGCACCGGACGGCCCCGCACCGGACCGGTCACCGACCGGGCGGGCCCGTCGCCGGCCGCCGTGCTCCGTCCCGGGTCAGCGCGTGGCGCCGACGACCAGGGACGTGGCGTAGGGGTCGTAGTAGTCGTCGCTCCCCGACTCGTCGTTGGCGACGGCCCAGATCAGGAAGCCGAGGAAGACGGCGCTGATCACGATCGAGACCGAACCGAGGATGATCCCGGCGAGTGCCATACCGCCGTTGGTCGCCTCACCCCGCTTGGCGCGGCCCCGGCCGATGATGCCGAAGATCAGGGCGAGCACGCCCAGGATGATGCCCATCCCCCACATGCAGAATCCGACCACCGCGATGATGCCGAGGACCAGGGCGGCGATACCGAGCCCGTTCGCGGGCGCCGGACCCCAGGGCGCCTGGCCGGCGTACCCGGGGTATCCCGGGTAGCCGTAGGACGCCGAGGGCGCGGGCGGGGCCGCCGGATAGCCGTAGGCGGGCGCGGCCGGAGCGGCGGGGTAGCCGTAGGGGTCCTGCTGCCCCGGACCGTTCGGCCCCACCGGGGGCGCGGGGGGCTGCTGCGGGCCGAAGCCGCCGGGCGGTCCGGGTATCGGTCCGGTGCCGGAGTCGGCGCCCGGCATCGACGTGACCGTCGGCTGGTCGTGGACGGCGGGCGGAGCCGCGTCCGCGGGCTGCTTGCCCAGTTCGACCCCGCGGTCCGGCGGAGCCCACGGATCGCGCGGCGCGCCCCCGCCCCCGGGCTGCTGTGTGTTGTCTGACATGGGCCTCCCCCATCGTTATCCCGCCATGCTACGGGCCGGTGTCCGGCCGCACGGCCCCGCCTACGATGACCGGTGCGGCCGGTGTGCCCGACCGAATATCCAGAGATCCGGGAGTATCCGATGAACGATCTGCACCCCTTCATCGCGGGGCTGCCCAAGGCCGAGCTGCACGTGCACCACGTCGGGTCCGCCTCCCCCCGCATCGTGGCCGAACTGGCCGCCCACCACCCCGACTCCGCGGTCCCCACGGACCCGGAGGCCCTGTCGGACTTCTTCACCTTCACCGACTTCGGGCACTTCATCGACGTCTACCTCTCGGTGGTGGACCTGATCCGCACCCCCGAGGACGTGCGGCTGCTGACCTTCGAGGTGGCCCGGGACATGGCGCGGCAGAACATCCGGTACGCGGAGCTGACCGTCACGCCGTTCAGCTCGACGCGCCGGGGGATCCCGGAGCAGGGCTTCATGGAGGCCATAGAGGACGCCCGCAAGGCCGCCGAGGCGGAGCTGGGGGTGGTGCTGCGCTGGTGCTTCGACATCCCGGGCGAGGCCGGACTGGAGGCCGCCGAGGAGACCACCCGGCTCGCGGTGGACCTGCGGCCCGAGGGGCTGGTGTCCTTCGGTCTCGGCGGGCCCGAGGTCGGTGTGGACCGTCCGCAGTTCAAGCCCTACTTCGACCGCGCCCTCGCGGAGGGGCTCCACTCCGTCCCGCACGCCGGGGAGACCACGGGTCCGCAGACCGTCTGGGACGCGCTGACGGCGCTGCGGGCCGAGCGCATCGGCCACGGCACCAGCTCCGTCCAGGACCCGGAGCTGCTGGCACACCTCGCCGAGCACCGCATCCCCCTGGAGGTCTGCCCGACGTCCAACATCGCGACCCGCGCGGTCGCTGACCTCGACCGGCACCCGGTGAGGGAGATGGCCGAAGCGGGCGTCCTCGTCACGATCAACAGCGACGACCCGCCCATGTTCGGGACCGACCTGAACAACGAGTACGGGGTGGCGGCCCGGCTGCTCGGCCTCGACGAGCGCGGCCTGGCCGGGCTGGCGAAGAACGCCGTGGAGGCCTCGTTCCTGGACCCGGCCGGGAAGCGCGCGCTGAGCGCCGAGATCGACACGTACACGGCGAACTGGCTGGGGGCTCCCGGGCGGTGACCCCAGCGGTCACAATGGCCTCATGACCACCACCGTCACCGCCGTGGCCCACCGCGGCGATCCCTACCGCGCCCGTGAGAACACGCTCCCCTCGATCCGGTCCGCCGTGGACCGGGGGGCGGACGCGGTCGAGATCGACGTCCGCGTCACCCGGGACGGGACGCCCGTCCTGCTCCACGACGCGACGCTGGAGCGCCTGTGGGGCCATGAGGTGCGTCTCGACCGGCTGGACGAACGGGAGTTGGCGGAGCGGACCGGTGGCGGGGTGCCCACCCTGCACCGGGCCCTGTCGGCCGCCGGCGACCGCCGGGTCATGATCGACCTGCCCGGCGCGACGGACGCGTCCGTCCGGGAGATCGTCGGGGTGGTGCGGGAGTGCGGGGCGCAGGACCGGGTGTACTACTGCGCGGACACGCACGCGATGCTGAAGGTGCGAGCGGCCGACCCGTCCGCCGAGATCGCGCTGACCTGGACGACCCTCGCACCGCCGCGCGCCGTGCTGCTCGCGGCGGTGCGGCCGCGCTGGCTGAACTACCGCTTCGGGCTGCTGAGCCGCGAGCTGGCCGACCGCGTCCACGCCGACGGACTGCTGGTCTCCGCCTGGACGGTGGACACCCGGCGCACCATGCGCCGGCTGCTGGCGTACGGCGTCGACTCCCTCACCAGCAACCGGATCGACGCGCTCCGGCGGCAGTTGGCCGGCTCCCCCGCGGCGGAGGCGTCCGGATGAGCCGGGCCGGCGGCGCACGCCCCGCACCCGGGCGCGGATGAGCCCCGCCCGCCCCTGAGCACGCGGACGGCCCCGGGCAGGAGCCCGGGGCCGTCCTGGTGCGGGTGGCCGCTCAGCCGTCGAGCGAGGTCATGACGTGCTTGACGCGGGTGTAGTCCTCGAAGCCGTACGCGGAGAGGTCCTTGCCGTAGCCGGACTTCTTGAACCCGCCGTGCGGCATCTCGGCGACGAGCGGGATGTGGGTGTTGATCCACACACAGCCGAAGTCGAGCTTCTTGGACATCCGCATGGCGCGGGCGTGGTCCTTGGTCCACACCGAGGAGGCCAGGGCGTACTCGACGCCGTTGGCGTACTCCACGGCCTGCGCCTCGTCCGTGAAGGACTGGACGGTGATGACGGGCCCGAAGACCTCGTGCTGGACGATCTCGTCGTCCTGCCGGAGGCCGGAGACGACGGTCGGGGCGTAGAAGTAGCCCTTGTCGCCGACGCGGTGGCCGCCGGCCTCGACCCTGGCGTGGGCGGGGAGCCGCTCGATGAAGCCGCTGACCTGCTCCAGCTGGCGGGCGTTGTTGAGCGGGCCGTAGAGCACGTCCTCGTCGTCCGGCAGACCGGTCTTCGTCTCGGCGGCGGCCTTGGCGAGCGCGGTGACGAACGCGTCGTGGATCGACTCGTGGACGAGGACCCGGGTGGCGGCCGTGCAGTCCTGGCCCGCGTTGAAGTATCCCGCGACGGAGATCCCCTCGACGGCCTTCTCGATGTCGGTGTCCTCGAACACGACGACCGGGGCCTTGCCGCCGAGCTCCAGGTGGACCCGCTTGACGTCCTTGGCGGCGGACTCCGCGACCTGGATCCCGGCCCGTACCGAGCCGGTGATGGAGGCCATCGCGGGCGTCGGGTGCTCGACCATCGCACGGCCGGTGTCCCGGTCGCCGCAGAGGACGTTGAAGACGCCCGCGGGAAGGATCTGTCCGATGATCTCGGCGATGAGCACGGTCGACGCCGGAGTGGTGTCGGACGGCTTGATGACCACGGTGTTGCCCGCGGCCAGGGCCGGGGCGAACTTCCACACGGCCATCATCATCGGGTAGTTCCACGGGGCGACCTGGGCGCACACGCCCACGGGCTCGCGGCGGACGATGGAGGTGAGGCCCTCCATGTACTCGCCGGCCGAGCGGCCCTCCAGCAGCCGGGCGGCTCCCGCGAAGAAGCGGATCTGGTCCACCATCGGCGGGATCTCTTCGGTACGGGTGAGCTCAAGCGGCTTGCCGGTGTTCTCCGACTCGGCCGCGATCAGGTCCTCCGCGCGCTCCTCGAAGGCGTCCGCGATCTTCAGCAGGGCCTTCTGGCGCTCGGCCGGCGTGACGTCGCGCCAGGCGGGGAACGCGGCCGCGGCGGCGTCCATGGCGGCATCGACGTCGGCCTGTCCCGAGAGGGGGGAGGTCGCGTAGACCTCTTCCGTCACCGGGCTGACCACATCGATGGTCCGCCCGTCCGCGGCGTCCCGGAACTCTCCGTTGATGTAGTTGCGCAGACGGCGCACCTCGGTGGTCACAACCACCCCTCCTGTCGACTGTCCGATGGGTGAGACTTCCACCCTAGACGGTGGGGCGACGCTTTCGACATACCCAACCGCCGTGAACTTCGGATTCAGTGAAATTCAGGCACTCAGACAACGAATTTCATCGATCCAGGCTTGCCAGACAGACGAGTAGCGGTGCACAGTGGAGTGGTGGCCAGCCGTAGCGCAGACTCCAGGAACGGGAGCGGGTCGTCGCCGTCGGTCGACGCCGTCTCCCTCGCGATCATCGAGCAGCTCCAGGAGGACGGCCGCCGGCCGTACGCCGCGATCGGGAAGGCCGTGGGCCTGTCCGAGGCCGCCGTACGCCAGCGCGTCCAGAAGCTGCTCGACCAGGGCGTGATGCAGATCGTCGCCGTCACCGACCCGCTCACCGTGGGACTGATGCGCCAGGCGATGGTCGGCATCAACGTCGAGGGCGATCTCGACCCCGTGGCCGAGGCCCTCTCCGCGATGGCCGAGTGCGAATACGTGGTGATGACCGCGGGCTCCTTCGACCTGATGGTGGAGATCGTCTGCGAGGACGACGACCACCTCCTGGAGACGATCAACAAACGCATCCGGGCCCTGCCCGGTGTGCGCTCCACCGAGAGTTTCGTCTACCTCAAGCTCAAGAAGCAGACCTACATGTGGGGAACCCGATAGCCGTGAGCAAGGACCTCAGCCGCACCGCGTACGACCACCTGTGGATGCACTTCACCCGCATGTCGGACTACGAGAACGCGCCCGTGCCCACCATCGTGCGGGGCGAGGGCACCTACATCTACGACGACCGGGGCAAGCGCTACCTGGACGGCCTGTCGGGGCTCTTCGTGGTCAACGCCGGTCACGGCCGCCACGAGCTCGCCGAGACGGCGTACAAGCAGGCGCAGGAGCTGGCCTTCTTCCCGGTGTGGTCCTACGCCCACCCCAAGGCCGTCGAACTGGCCGAGCGGCTCGCCCACCACGCCCCGGGCGACCTCAACAAGGTCTTCTTCACCACCGGTGGCGGCGAGGCGGTCGAGACCGCCTGGAAGCTGGCCAAGCAGTACTTCAAGCTGACCGGCAAGCCGACCAAGTACAAGGTGATCTCGCGCGCCGTCGCCTATCACGGCACCCCGCAGGGCGCCCTGTCCATCACCGGACTGCCCGCGCTCAAGGCCCCGTTCGAGCCGCTGGTGCCCGGCGCGCACAAGGCGGCCAACACCAACATCTACCGCGCCCCGCTCTTCGGGGACGACCCGGAGGCCTTCGGCCGCTGGGCCGCCGACGAGATCGAGCAGCAGATCCTCTTCGAGGGCCCGGAGACCGTCGCCGCGGTCTTCCTGGAGCCCGTGCAGAACGCGGGGGGCTGCTTCCCGCCGCCGCCCGGCTACTTCCAGCGGGTGCGCGAGATCTGCGACCGGCACGACGTGCTGCTCGTCTCCGACGAGGTCATCTGCGCGTTCGGCCGCCTCGGCACGATGTTCGCCTGCGACAAGTTCGGTTACGTACCGGACATGATCACCTGCGCCAAGGGCATGACCTCGGGCTACTCCCCCATCGGCGCCTGCATCGTCTCCGACCGGCTCGCCGAGCCGTTCTACCGGGGCGACAACACCTTCCTGCACGGCTACACCTTCGGCGGCCACCCGGTCTCCGCGGCGGTCGGCCTCGCCAACCTCGACATCTTCGAGCGCGAGGGCCTGAACCAGCACGTCCTGGACCACGAGAACGCGTTCCTGACGACGCTGCAGAAGCTGCACGACCTGCCGATCGTCGGCGACGTCCGCGGCAACGGCTTCTTCTACGGCATCGAGCTGGTCAAGGACAAGGCGACCAAGGAGACGTTCACCGAGGAGGAGACCGAGCGCGTCCTGTACGGCTTCCTCTCCAAGGCCCTGTACGAGAACGGCCTCTACTGCCGGGCCGACGACCGCGGCGACCCGGTCGTCCAGCTCGCACCGCCGCTGATCTCCGACCGGTCGACGTTCGACGAGATCGAGGGCATCCTGCGCGGCGTCCTCAAGGAGGCCTGGACGAAGCTCTGACCGGCACCCCGGCGTACACCGCCCCGACGCCCCGACGGCCGGAGGACACCGGTCCGGAAGTCGTTTCATACGGTCCGCACGGCCCGGATGCACCCGTTCCAGTGAGAAGGGATGCGTCCGGGCCGTGTGCTGTCCCGACACCCCGGTCCGGCTGCCTAGCGTGCCGAGTGACCGATCGGCCTTTTTTTCGTTGTAGTCGTTCCCCCGTACGGGGGAATGGGCATCCGATCCGAACCGAGGTGAACGCCATGGCGGTCCCGCCCGACAACGACGTGATCTGGGCACGTTCCCTGCACCACTCCCACAACGGATCGCCGGGGCTCGGCGGTGTCTCGCTCGGTGTCCGCGACGGTGAGGTCCTCGGCGTCACCGGGCCGCGCGGGTCCGGGAAGACGACCCTGCTGCACTGCCTCTCGGGCCAGCTGGTGCCCGACCAGGGCGAGGTCTGGTTCAACAGCGTGCCCGTGCACACCATGGGTCCCCGGCTGCGCGAGCAGCTCCGCCGGGACAGGTTCGGCTGGATCGCGGCCGAGCCCCAGCTCGTGCCCGAGCTCAGCACCTGGGAGAACGCCGCCCTGCCGCTGCTGCTGCGGGGCGTCTCGCACCGGGCGGCGAAGAAGGCCGCCGTCGAGTGGCTGGAGCGCCTGGACATCGGCCCGCTCGCCCGGAAGCGGCCGCACACGCTCCTGCAGTCGCAGCGCCAGCGCGTCTCCGTGGCGCGGGCGCTCGCCGCGGCACCGTCGGTGATCTTCGCGGACGAGCCCACCGCGACGCTGCGGCACGCCGAGCGCGCCCAGCTCCTGCGCACCCTGACCACGGCGGCCCGCTCGCACGGGATCACCGTCGTGCTCGCCAGCCACGACGCGGAGGTCACCGCGCTCGCCGACCGGGTGATCAGCATGCTGGACGGCCGCCGCGTCACCAACGTCTCCCTGCCCGCCGCGTCCGATACGGAAGGCCGCTCGGCGTGCTCGCTCTCCGTCTGACCCGCGGCTCGCACCCCCTGGTCCTGATGCGGCGGCTGCTCCTCGCCGCCGCGTCGGCCGGAGTGGGCTTCCTCCTGCTGTGCACCCTGGGGTACGCGTCGGGCCACCCGGCGCACGCGTCGAGCTCCGCACTGCGGCTGCTGTGGTGCGCGGTCCCGCTCGCCGCGACCGTGCAGTTCGCGGTGGCGGTCGCGCGGACGGACCCGAGCACCCGCCCGCGCCCCGGGCTGTTCGCCGCCGGTCTCGGGCCCGCCCGGCTCTCCCTGCTGGCGGCGATCTCGACGGCGGTGTCCACCACCCTGGGATCGGCGGTGGCGCTGCTCTTCTTCCTCCATCTGCGCGGTGACCTGACCGGGCTGCCGTTCGACGGCGGCGCCGCCGAGTTCCTGGGCGCGGGCACCCCGCTGCCCCTGGCGGCGGCGCTCACCCTGCTCGCCCTGGTGCCCCTGGCCGCGTCCACGGCCGGCGGACTCTCCGTGCGGTCCCGGCCCGTCGCGGCCTCCGAGGCCCAGGAGGCCGAGGAGGACCTGGAACCCGCCCCGGTACCGAAGGGACTGCCCTGGGGGGTCGCGCTGACCGCGGCCGGACTCGCGGTGGAGGCGTACGCCGGCCGCGGCTCGTCGGGGAACCCGTTCCCGCTGCCGGGCCGGCTGGACTCCACCCCCGCGGCGGTGCTCGCCGGGTGGGTCCTCACCGCGATCGGCCTGGCCATGGCGGGACCGGGCCTCACCCATCTGTGCGGCCGGCTGCTGCAGGCGGTGCGCCCGGGCGCCGTACGCCTCCTGGCGGGCCGGGTCCTGATGGACGAGGCGACCCGGATCGGCCGCCCGCTGGGGATCGTCTGCGCGGTGCTGTCCGGGGTGGTCGCGGCCTCCGTGCTCCACACCGGCGGCCCCCGTCCCTTCGGCCCGCTCACCGCGCTGGGCGCCGTGCTCGTCCTCGGCTGCACCACGGCGACCCTGCTGACCACCGCGGTGGAGGCCAGGCAGGCGCGTGCCCGCACGGCCGGGACCCTGCTGCGGCTCGGCGCCCCGGCGTCCGCGCTCCGCACCGCCGTCGTACTGCGGGCACTGGTCCTGCTGGCCGTCTTCGCCCCGCTGACCTGGGCGGTCGCCGAGCTCGCCGCACTGCCCCTGACGGAGTGACATCCCCCGCCGGCCCGGTCCGTAGCATGACGGCGTGGACATCCCGGATGAGAACACCTACGCGCCCGGCGTCGAGATCGAGACGCTCGCCGCATTCGACCAGGCAGTGGCGGCCGGCACGCTCGTCGGCCACCGTGTCCAGTCCGTCGACCTGACGGACCGGGGCGAGGCACTGCTCGCGACCGACACCCGCGGGGCCGTCTTCCTCGGCTGCCGCATGGGTTCCCGCGCCGAGGAGAAGATACGCGCGGACGGGGCCTTCGTCTTCCCGCCGGTCCCCGGCCTCCCCTTCGACCCGTACCGCGGGCTGCTCTACACCCCGGGCGCCCTCTACGAGGGCCTGGCGGAGGGCGGTTACGAGGCGACGCCGGACGCCCGGGCCTACGACTGGTTCCAGCGGACCAGGTCCGACGGCGACGTGTTCGCCTCGATGCTGCGGGCCCTCCACGACGACGCCGTGTCCGACGCCCTGGACGAACACCTCGTCGGGGCCCGTGTGGTGGGGGTGATGGGCGGTCACGCGCTGGCCCGCGGTTCCGAGGCGTTCCGGGGCGCGGCGCGGCTCGGCAGGGAACTGACCCGCAGCGGCCTGACCGTGGCGACGGGCGGCGGCCCCGGTGCCATGGAGGCAGCCAACCTCGGCGCGTACGCGGCCGAGCACTCCGACGCGATGCTGCTGAAGGCCTGCGAACTCCTCGCCGAGGCACCGTCGTTCGATCCGTCGGTGACCGACTGGGCGAAAGCCGCCTTCGCGGTACGGGAGCGCTGGCCCGAGGGCGGTGCCTCGGTCGCGATCCCCACGTGGTTCTACGGCCACGAGCCGCCGAACGCCTTCGCGGACCACATCGCCAAGTACTTCACCAACGCCCTGCGCGAGGACGGGCTGCTGGCCCGCTCGACCGCAGGTGTGATCTTCCTGCCGGGCGCCGCCGGGACCGTGCAGGAGATCTTCGACGACGCGACGCCGAACTACTACGGGTCGCGTGGCGAACCCACCCCGATGGTGCTCGTCGGCCGTGAGCACTGGACGCGGAAGCTCCCCGCCTGGCCGCTGCTGAGCGCGCTCGCGGCGGACCGGCCGATGGAGTCCCGTATCGCGCTGGTCGACACGGTGGAGGAGGCGGCCCCGGCGCTCGCGCGGCTGACGGGCTGACCCCGCCCGGTGCCCGGGACGGGCGGGCGTCGAGCGCGTCGGCGGGTGCCTTATGGCCGCCCCGGGCCGCTCCGTACCGCTCGGGGGCACGGGGGCCGTGGACCGCGTCCGGGGAGGCGCGCGGCGGAGACGGTAGCGCCGGTGCCGGCCGGTCGCCGGGCCGCTATCCGCGTGCTTCCCGGGCCGGCGGCAGCACCACCGTCTCCGCCGGGTCGAAGGTCACGCCCACGACGGCACCCTCCTCCGGGGTGTCCCGCAGCCCGCACTCCGCGTCGAGGGGCGGGCCGTCGACGGGGTGCAGGGTGACGGTGACGTGGTGGCCGCGGAAGGTCCGCGCGCCCACCGTGCAGCGCAGGCCGTCCTCCGGCCCGGTGATCCGCACCCCGCCCGGCCGCACCAGCAGCTCGGCCGCGCCCTGGGGCGAGCCCTCGGGCACCGGCACCTTGCCCCAGACCGTGTCGGCGGCCGTACCGGTGACCGTGGCGCCGACCAGGTTGTCGAAGCCGAGGAAGCGGGCCACGAAGGAGGACGCGGGCCGCTGCCACACCTCCAGCGGGGTGCCTGCCTGGGCGATCCGGCCGTCGCGCATGACCACGACCCGGTCGGCGAGCGCGAAGGCCTCGCCCTGGTCGTGGGTGACGGCGAGCACCGTGGTGCCGAGCCGGCCGAAGAGGGTGCGCAGTTCGACGACGAGACGTTCCCGCAGGCTCCGGTCGAGCTGGCCCAGCGGCTCGTCCAGCATCAGCAGCTTCGGACGGGGCGCCAGGGCACGGGCGAGCGCCACCCGCTGCTGCTCGCCGCCGGACAGGGTGGCGACGGCCCGCCGCCCGGCCCCCGGCAGGCCGACCAGGTCGAGGAGTTCACCGGCCCTGCGGTCCCGCTCGGCGCGGGGGACGCCGTGCATCCGCAGCCCGAAGGCGACGTTGGCGCCGACGTCCCGGTGCGGGAAGAGCTGGTGGTCCTGGAACATCAGGCCCAGCCCGCGCCGGTGCACGGGCAGGGACGCCTGGTCGGCGCCGTCCAGGAACACGCTCCCGCCGTCCAGGGGCTGCAGTCCGGCGACGGCCCGCAGCAGCGTCGACTTGCCGCTGCCGCTCGGGCCCAGGACGCAGACGGTCTCGTGGTCCGCGACCTCCAGGTCCACGGCGTCCAGGGCGGCCCGGTCGCCGAACCGGACGGTGGCCGACTTCACTGCCAGCATCTCTAGAACTCCCCGGATCGGTCGGTGCGGATACGTTCGAGCAGGAGCAGCGACACCGCGCAGACGAGCATCAGGATCGTGCTGAGGGCCATCGCCTGGCCGTAGTTGAGCTCCCCGGAGCGTCCCAGCAGCCGGGCGACGGCGACCGGCAGCGTGGGGTTGTCGGGGCGCGCGATGAACACGGTCGCCCCGAACTCCCCGAGCGACACGGCGAAGGCGAACCCGGCGGCCACCAGCACGGCCCGCCGCACCAGCGGCAGGTCCACCTCGCGCCAGGCCCGGAGCGGCGAGGCGCCGAGCACCGCGGCGGCCTGCCGCAGCCGTTCGTCGACCGCGCGCAGGACGGGCAGCATGGTGCGCACGACGAAGGGGACACCCACCAGGGCCTGGGCGAGCGGCACGAGGATCCACGACGTCCGCAGGTCGAGCGGCGGCCGGTCGAGGGTGATCAGGAAGCCGAACCCCACGGTCACCGCGGACACGCCGAGCGGCAGCATCAGCAGGGCGTCGAAGCCCCGCACCAGCCGGCCGGCCCGCCGGGTGAGCGCCGCCGCGGCGAGTCCGCCGATCACGAGGGCGACGAGGGTCGCGACGAGGGCGTAGCGCAGGGAGTTCCCGATGGCGTCGAGCGGCGGCACCAGGAAGGTGGAGCCGTTCGCGTCGGCGGACTGCAGGGCGCGGTAGTAGGCGGCCCCGTAGCCCTCGGAGGTGTCGAAGGAGCGCTCGACGAGGACGCCGAGGGGCAGCAGGACGAGCAGCAGCACGGTGAGCAGCACCCCGCCGAGCAGCGCCCGCTCCCCCGCCCCGCGGGGCGGCCGTGCGGTCTGCGCCGGGTCGACGAGCCGCAGCGCCGTCTCGCGGCGCCGTACGGTCCACGCGTGGACGGCGAGGATCCCGCCGACCGCGGCGAACTGCACCAGGGTCAGCACGGCGGCCGTCGGCAGGTCGAGGAGCTGGGCGGTCTGCCGGTAGATCTCCACCTCCAGCGTGGAGTAGCCCGGACCGCCGAGGATCTGGACGACCCCGAACGAGGTGAAGGTGAACAGGAAGACCATCAGCGCCGCCGCGGCGACCGCGGGGGCCAGCGCGGGCAGGGTCACGCGCCGCCACGCGGCGAGGCGCCCGGCGCCGAGCACCCGCGCGGCCTCCTCCTGCCGGGGGTCGAGCTGGGACCAGAGTCCGCCCACCGTCCGCACGACGACCGCGTAGTTGAAGAACACATGGGCGAGCAGAATCGCCCACACGGTGGTGTCGAGCCGCACCCCCCAGAGCTCGTCGAGGAATCCGCCGCGTCCCAGCAGGGCGAGGAACGCCGTGCCCACCACGACGGTCGGCAGGACGAAGGGCACGGTCACCACGGCCCGCAGCAGCTGCTTGCCGGGGAAGGCGAAGCGGGCGAAGACGTAGGCACCGGGCAGCGCGACCAGGAGGGTGAGCGCGGTCGAGGCGAGGGCCTGCCAGGTGGTGAACCGGAGGACGTCGAGGATGTCCGGCCGGCTCAGCACCGCACCGATCCGGCCGAACCGCCAGACGCCGTCCGCCTTCAGCCCCCGCCCGACGATCGCGGCGACCGGGTAGGCGAAGAACAGCGCGAAGAACGCGACGGGCACGGCCATGAGGCCGAGCCGGGTCGCGTTCCCGCGCCGCGCGGCTACTTCACGACGAGCGAGGACCACGACCGGACCCACTGCTCACGGTTCTGGGCGATCTTCTCCGGGGCGACGGTCGCCGGCTCGTCGACGGTCGCACCGAACCTCGTGAACACCTCCGGCAGCTTCACGTCCGCGGTCACCGGGTTCACGAACATGTTCAGCGGCATGTCCTCCTGGAACCGCTCGCCGATGAGGAAGTCCAGCAGCGCCTTGCCGCCCGCCGCGTTCCTCGCACCGTCCAGCAGACCGGCGAACTCGATCTGGCGGAAGCAGGTTCCGGTGGCGACCCCGGTGGGGGCCTCGGTGGGCCGCGGGTCGGCGTAGAGCACCTCGACCGGGGGGCTGGAGGCGTAGGAGACCACGAGCGGACGGTCGGCCTTGGCCTTCCTGCCTCCCGCGGAGCCGGAGAACTCCTCGTTGTACGCCTGCTCCCAGCCGTCGACGACCTTGACGCCGTTGTCCTTCAGCTTCTTCCAGTAGTCCTGGTAGCCGGTCTCGCCGTGGGCGGCGACCGTGCCGAGGAGGAAGCCGAGCCCGGGCGAGGAGGTCGCGGCGTTCTCGGTGACGAGAAGGTTGCGGTAGGCCGGCTTCAGCAGGTCGTCGAAGGTCTTCGGCGGGTCGAGCTTCCGGTCGGCGAAGTACTTCTTGTCGTAGTTGACGCAGATGTCGCCGGTGTCGACGGGCGTGACCCGGTTCTTCCCGGCGTCGAGCCGGGTGCCGGCCGCGACGCGGTCCAGGCCCTTCGCCTCGTACGGGGTGAACAGACCGTTGTCGAGGGCGCGGGAGAGCAGTGTGTTGTCGACGCCGAAGAACACGTCGCCGCGGGGCGAACCCTTGGTCAGGATCTCCTGGTTGAGCGCCGCACCGGCATCGCCGCTCTTGAGCACCTTGACCGTGTAGCCGGTCTCCTCGGTGAAGGCCTTCAGGACGGCGTCCGAGACGTTGAACGAGTCGTGGGTGACCAGGGTGACGGTCTTGGAACCGGCCCCCGTGCCGCCGGAGGCCCCGTCGCCGGAGCCTCCGCAGCCGGTGAGCGCGGTGACACCGAGCGCGGCGGCGAGCGCGGTCGCGGCGCAGGTCGTGGTGGTCCTCATGATGATTCCTCCTGGAGATGACCAGGAAGAGACGCGGCCCCGCCCGCTCGGTGAGCGGGCAGGGCGCAACAGCTTGAGTAAGGTCCGAACTTCCTACCCGGAATGACCCGGGCGAGGTTCAGAGGGTCTGCGGCCGACCTTCTCGGTGCCGCACTCTCAGCGCTGTGGCGCTCCCCTGTCGGAATATGGAGTTGTTTCCGGGCCAGGCTACACCGGCCGGATCGCACCGGACCGGCCGGATCCCGACGGGATCGGGCCGGACCACCCACGGGTTCGGGCCGGATCACCACGGGTTCGGCGGGATCGTCAGGGACTCGACGGATCCCGGCGGAGCGGCGCCGGGCTCGGGCCACCGGACGTGGGCCGGACGGTTAGCTGTGCGGCCCGGCCGCCGGGGCTGTCCGGTGCGTCGGCTGCGGGCCGGAACCCGCCGTCGCCGTGCCGCGGCGTCTCAGCGCTCGGAGGCGGCCAGCTGCCCGCAGGCCCCGTCGATCTCCTGGCCGCGGGTGTCCCGGACCGTGACCGGCACCCCGTGGGCCGCGATGGCCTCCACGAACGCCTTCTCGTCCTCGGGGCGCGAGGCGGTCCACTTGGAGCCCGGGGTCGGGTTCAGCGGGATGAGGTTGACGTGCACCCGCTTGCCCTTGAGCAGCCGGCCCAGCCGGTCGCCCCGCCACGCCTGGTCGTTGATGTCGCGGATCAGCGCGTACTCGATGGAGATGCGGCGGCCCGACTTCTCCGCGTACTCCCATGCCGCGTCCAGGACCTCCCGGACCTTCCAGCGGGTGTTCACGGGCACGAGGGTGTCGCGCAGTTCGTCGTCCGGCGCGTGCAGCGAGACCGCGAGACGGCACTTGAAGCCCTCGTCCGCGAAGCGCAGCATCGCCGGCACCAGACCGACCGTGGACACCGTGATCCCGCGCTGCGAGAGCCCCAGGCCGTCCGGTTCCGGATCCGTCAGCCGGCGGATGGCCCCGACCACCCGCTTGTAGTTGGCCAGCGGCTCGCCCATGCCCATGAAGACGATGTTGGAGAGCCGCGCCGGCCCGCCCGGGACCTCGCCGTCGCGCAGCGCCCGCATGCCGTCCACGATCTGGTGCACGATCTCGGCGGTCGACAGGTTGCGGTCGAGCCCGGCCTGCCCGGTCGCGCAGAACGGGCAGTTCATCCCGCAGCCCGCCTGGGACGAGATGCACATCGTCACCCGGTCCGGATAGCGCATGAGGACCGACTCGACGAGGGTGCCGTCGTGCAGCTTCCACAGCGTCTTGCGGGTGGTGTCGTCGTCGCAGCTGATGTGCCGCACGACGGACATCAGCTCGGGGAACATCGCCTCGGCGAGCTTCTCGCGCGAGGCGGCCGGGATGTTGGTCCACTCCGCCGGATCGTGCGCGTACCGCGTGAAGTAGTGCTGCGACAGCTGCTTGGCGCGGAAGGGCTTCTCGCCGGTCGCGGCGACTGCTTCCTTGCGCTCGTCGGGCGTGAGGTCGGCGAGGTGCCGCGGCGGCCGCTTGGCTCCACGGGGCGCGACGAAAGTGAGTTCTCCGGGCTTAGGCATGGTTCATCCAGTGTCGCAGACACGCCGAGGTGCCCCGGGCCGCCGAGGGACCGGGCGGACGGGAGCGCCGCAGGCCGGCACCCGGAGGCCTTCCACCGGCCCGGACTCGGCCGGGACCGGAGACGGGCCGGAGCGGGCTCGTGACATGGCCCGTACACGGTCCGGGTGCGACCGGCACCGGCCCGGCGACGGCCCGGGAAGGGCCCGGGCCGGTGAGCCCTGGGTGCGCCCGGTGGGGACAGCGGTGGGGACAGCGGTGGGGACAGCGGTGGGGACAGCGGTGGGGACAGCGGTGGGGACAGCGGTGGGGACAGCGGTGGGGACAGCGGTGGGGGCCGTCGCCCCGGGCGACGGCCCCCGTACGCGGATCCGGCCGTCCGTCAGCCGGATCCCACGAACACCACCAGCAGCAGCCAGACGACCGGCGCGCTCGGCAGGAGCGAGTCGAGCCGGTCCATGATGCCGCCGTGGCCGGGCAGCAGTGTGCCCATGTCCTTGATCCCGAGGTCCCGCTTGATCATGGACTCGCCCAGGTCACCCAGCGTGGCGCTGGCGGCGACCGCGAGGCCCATCAGCAGGCCCTGCCACCAGGTCCCGCCGTCGATCAGAAACTCCATGCAGAGCGCGCCGGCCACCATCGCGAAGCCGACCGCGCCGAAGAGGCCCTCGCGGGTCTTCCCGGGACTGATGCGGGGGGCCAGCTTGTGGGTGCCGAAGCGCCAGCCGACGGCGTACGCGCCGGTGTCGCTGACCACGGTCAGCAGCAGGAAGGTGAGCACACGCCAGGCACCGTCGTCCGCGGTGAGCATCATCGTGACGAACGTGGCCAGGAACGGGACGTAGAACACCGCGAAGACGCCCGCCGTGACGTCCTTGAGGTAGCCCTCGGGGGGCTGCGTCATGCGCCACACGAGCACCGCGAGCGCCGTGAAGGCCATGGCGACCCAGGCGCCCTCCGCCTCCCGCACGTAGCCGGCGACCACCATCGCTGCGCCGCCCACGGCGAGGGGCACGAGGGGGGCATCGATGCCCTTGCGCTCCTTGAGGCGGGAGGTGAGCTCCCAGAGGCCGACCACGACCGCCAGCGCGACCACGCCGACGAAGACGGCCTTGACGATGAAGAGGGAACCGACGACGAGGGCGCCGAGACCGACACCGACACCTATGGCGGCACGGAGGTCACGCCCCGCGCGCTTCTTCTGCGGCGGGGGTGGCATCGGGGTCGGCATGGGCTCCTGCGGCTTCTCGTCACGGAACAGGGGGCCGCTGACACGCGCGGCGCCCCCGTTCCGGTCGTCGCGGTCGTCAGCGTCTCTACCTGCGTCAGGAACGTCCGGCACGATGGGCATGGGCCGAGTCTGCTGGGCGCCGTGCACATTGTATGCAGGACCCGCCGGAGCGGCCCTCATCTCGGGCGCGCTCCAGTAGCCGGCTCCCTGTGGGGCACCCCGGGAAGAGTCGTTCATCAGACTTCGAGCAGCTCGGCTTCCTTGTGCTTGAGCAGCTCGTCCACCTGCGCGACGTACTTCGCGGTGGTCTCGTCGAGCTCCTTCTCCGCACGGCGGACCTCGTCCTCGCCGGACTCCTTGTCCTTGACGAGCTTGTCGAGCGACTCCTTGGCCTTGCGGCGGATGGAGCGGATCGAGATCTTGGAGTCCTCGGCCTTGGTCTTGGCGACCTTGATGTACTCCTTGCGGCGGTCCTGCGTGAGCTCGGGGAACGTCACACGGATGATGTTGCCGTCGTTGCTCGGGTTGACGCCGAGGTCGGAGTCGCGGATCGCCTGCTCGATGTTGCGCAGCGCGGTCTTGTCGAACGGGGTCACCACGGCCATGCGCGGCTCGGGGACCGAGAACGAGGCCAGCTGGTTGATCGGGGTCAGCGCGCCGTAGTAGTCGGCGACGATCTTGTTGAACATCGCCGGATGCGCACGGCCGGTCCGGATCGCGGCGAAGTCCTCTTTCGCGACCACGACGGCCTTCTCCATCTTCTCCTCGGCCTCGAGGAGGAATTCTTCGATCACCACGTGCTCCTGCGTGTCTTGAGCGGACCCGGCATCGTCGGGTCCTGCGGATCCTGCGTCGCGTCCTCACCTGCACGGTGTCCGACCGGCAGGCCGTTGTCCATCCTGTGGGCCGTCAGGCCCGGGTGCTCCGGTCGCTCACCAGCGTGCCGATCTTCTCACCCTTCACCGCGCGGGCGATATTGCCCTCCGTGGTCAGCTCGAAGACGAGGATGGGGAGCTGGTTGTCGCGGCAGAGCGTGATGGCGGTGGCGTCGGCGACCTTGAGGTCGCGGGCGATCACCTCGCCGTACTCCAGGGCGTCGAACTTCACCGCGTCGGGGTTGGCCTTCGGGTCGGAGTCGTAGACCCCGTCCACGCCGTTCTTCCCCATCAGCAGCGCCTCGGCGTCGATCTCCAGGGCGCGCTGGGCCGCGGTCGTGTCGGTGGAGAAGTACGGCATCCCCATGCCGGCACCGAAGATCACGACGCGCCCCTTCTCCAGGTGCCGTACGGCGCGGAGCGGGATGTACGGCTCCGCGACCTGGCCCATGGTGATGGCGGTCTGGACGCGCGAGTCGATGCCCTCCTTCTCCAGGAAGTCCTGCAGCGCCAGGCAGTTCATGACCGTGCCGAGCATGCCCATGTAGTCGGACCGCGCCCGGTCCATGCCGCGCTGCTGGAGCTCGGCGCCACGGAAGAAGTTCCCGCCGCCGATGACGACCGCGATCTCCGCGCCGTCGCGCACGACCGCGGCGATCTCGCGGGCGATGGCGTGCACGACGTCGGGATCGACGCCGAGGCCCCCGCCACCGGCGAAGGCCTCGCCGGACAGCTTCAGCATGAAGCGCCCGGAAATCGTGTCGTCGTCGCGCTTGTGGTCACCCTGTGTGGCGTCCGCGCCCTTGTTCATGGAGATTCTCCTCGTGCACATACGAAGGAGGCCATTGCCGGTGGGTCTGTCGTCCCTCCGCGGCAATGGCCTCCTCGTCAGATCTGCGGTCGTACGGCTGAGTGCGGCCGACGACTGCACCAGACCCTATCGGGGTCCACCGTTGTTCGCGGACGGACTCAGATGCCGACCTTGATCCGCGCGAAGCGGGTCAGGCTGACACCGGCCTCGTCCAGGACCTTCTGGACGGACTTCTTGTTGTCCTTCGCGAAGGCCTGCTCGAGAACGACGACCTCCTTGAAGAAGCCGTTGACGCGACCCTCGACGATCTTCGGGAGGGCGGCCTCGGGCTTGCCCTCCTCGCGCGAGGTGGCCTCGGCGACGCGGCGCTCGTTCTCGACCGTCTCGGCCGGGACCTCGTCGCGGTTGAGGTACTTCGGGGCGAAGGCGGCGATGTGCTGCGCGACATCCTTGGCGACCTCGGCGTTCTCCTTGTCCAGCTGGACGAGGACGCCGACCTGCGGCGGGAGGTCGGGCATCGTGCGGTGCATGTACGCAGCCACGTAACCGCCGGTGAACTGCGCGAAGCGGTCCAGGACGATCTTCTCGCCGAGGTTGGCGTTGGCCTCGTCCACGTACGCCTGGACGGTCTTGCCGGCCTCGATCTCCGAGGCGAGGAGCGCCTCGATGTCGGCCGGGGAGGTGGCAGCGACGTGCGCGGCCAGCGCGTTGGCGACGGCCTGGAACTTGTCACCCTTGGCGACGAAGTCCGTCTCGCACTTCAGCTCGAGCAGGACGCCGGACGTCTTGTCCTCGGAGATGAGGGAGACGACGGCGCCGTTCTCGGCGGAACGGCCCTCGCGCTTGGCGACGCCCTTCTGGCCCTTGATGCGGAGCGCCTCGACGGCGCCGTCGACGTTGCCGTCGGCCTCGTCGAGCGCCTTCTTGCAGTCCATCATGCCGGCGCCGGTGAGCTCGCGGAGCTTCTTGACGTCAGCGGCGGTGTAGTTCGCCATGAGTCTGTGTTCTCTCTCGAAGTCTGAAAGATCTACGGGTGAACGGCGGGGGCGGTGCTGTCGCACCGGCCCCCGCCGTCATTCAGCCGTGACTGACGGGTGTCAGGCCTGCTCGGCGTCAGCGGCCGGAGCCTCGGCGGCGGCCTCGTCCTTCTCGGCGGCGGGGGCGGCCGGCTCGGCGTCGGCGGCCTTCTCGGTCTCGGCGGGGGCCTCGGCGGCGGGGGCCTCTGCGGCGCCCTCGGCGTCAGCCTTCTTGTCGCCCGCGAGCAGGTCGCGCTCCCACTCGGCGAGGGGCTCGCCGGCGGCCTTCTCGCCCGGCTTCGAGTCACCGGTGGCGGCACCGGAACGGGCGATGAGGCCCTCGGCGACGGCGTCGGCGATCACGCGGGTGAGCAGGGTGACGGAGCGGATCGCGTCGTCGTTGCCCGGGATCTTGTAGTCGACCTCGTCGGGGTCGCAGTTGGTGTCGAGGATCGCGACGACCGGGATGTGGAGCTTGCGCGCCTCACCGACGGCGATGTGCTCCTTCTTGGTGTCGACGATCCAGACGGCGCTCGGCACCTTCTGCATCTCGCGGATACCACCGAGGGTCTTCTCCAGCTTGGCCTTCTCGCGCGAGAGGACCAGGAGCTCCTTCTTGGTGAGGCCGGAGGCGGCCACGTCCTCGAAGTCGATGAGCTCCAGCTCCTTCAGACGCTGAAGGCGCTTGTAGACGGTGGAGAAGTTGGTGAGCATGCCGCCGAGCCAACGCTGGTTGACGTACGGCATGCCGACGCGCGTCGCCTGCTCGGCGATGGCCTCCTGGGCCTGCTTCTTCGTACCCACGAACATGATGGAGCCGCCGTGCGCGACGGTCTCCTTGACGAACTCGTAGGCGCGGTCGATGTACGACAGCGACTGGAGCAGGTCGATGATGTAGATGCCGTTGCGCTCGGTGAAGATGAAGCGCTTCATCTTCGGGTTCCAGCGACGGGTCTGGTGACCGAAGTGGACGCCGCTTTCCAGCAGCTCCCGCATCGTGACGACGGCCATGGCCGTACTCCTAGGGTTTCTCGGTTGCCGCGACCGCAGGATTGCTGTCGCGCCTGACGCCCCGACGCGCCGTGCCACAAGGGACCGAGGAGCGCGGCCACCGTCCGCTGAGAGGGAGGTGGAGGGGCGTGCGAAGTCGACCCGGTGACCCGGATCGCCAGAAGAAGTGTACGGGACCCGCCGGGTGCCGGGTGACGGCGATGTCCACAACCGCCCGGCCGTCCACAGATCCCGGCCATGATCCCCGCGCAGGCGGCCTCCGGGAGATCGTTCCCTTCATGTGCCGCTCCCCTGGAACGACCGTCGGCCGGCCCCTCCGCGCCCGCCCGGCCGCACCTCCCACACCCGGCCCCCGCCAGGCCGCCCCGCGGGCGCTGCCCCTGGCGGCCGCACTGCTGGCCGCACTGCTCGCAGCCCTGCCGGGACCGACCGCCGCGCTGCTCACAGCCGTACCGGAAGGCATCTCCGTGGAGGCGCAGGCAGCACCGCCGGACCGGGCCGCCCCCGGGGCGGCTGCACACGCCGGGCCCCCGGCGTCGATGTCCGTACCCGCGCGGGTACGGACACGGGCGCGGGCCTCGGCCACGTATCAGCCGGGGCAGGAACCCGCGCCGCCGGGCGACCGCGTCTGGCCGATCGGCGGCAGGACCCGGCCCCTGGTCGTGCGGGGCTGGGAGCCGCCCACCGGCCCCTACGGGCCGGGCCACCGCGGAGCCGATCTGGCCGCGCCACCGGGCACCCCGGTGCTGGCGGCGGCCTCGGGCCGGGTCGCCTTCGCGGGGCCGGTGGCGGGACGCGGGGTGGTGTCCGTCGATGTGGCCGCGAGCGGGGAGCCTCCCCTCCGCTTCACCTACGAGCCGGTGCGGCCGCAGGTCGGCAAGGGCGACCGGGTGACCGCGGGGCAGGTGGTGGGCGTGGTCGGGTCCGAGCCGTCCCACTGCTCCTCGGGCTGCCTGCACTGGGGCCTGCGGCGCGGGGAGGTCTACCTCGACCCGCTGTCGCTGCTGCCCCCGTCACTGCTGCGACGGGGCCCGTCCCGGCTGCTGCCGGTCCTCGGCGTACCGCTCCCGGAGACAGAGCCCGACACATCGGTCCCGGATGACACGTCGGTCCCGGATGACGGGTCGGTCCCGGGGACAGTGGCCGACGCAGCACTCCCCCGCGCGGGCGCCTTCACACGGCTTCCGCAGGCAGGGGCCGACCCAGCGTTCCCGGGCGCGGGCGCCTCCGCGACTCGGCCGCAGGCAGGGGCCGACACGGCGTTCCCCGAGCCAGGCACCTTCGCGCGGCATCGGCAGGCAGCGGCCGACGCAGCACTCCCGGGCGCGGGCGGCTCCGCGACGCGGCCGCAGACAGGACCGGCGCACCGCGTCCGGGCACGCGCGCGCCCCGAGCCGCTCAGCCCCGAACGCCGCGCAGGATCATGGCGACGGCCGTGTCCGCGACGGTGCCCGGCTCCTCCGCCGCGCCCAGCTCGATCCTGCGCACGGCTGCGTCCACGGAGCCCTGCAGCAGCATGGCCGCGAGCCTGGGCTCGGTGTGGCCCAGGTCGGCGAGGGCCTCGACGATCATCGCGATGAGCCCGCCGTGCGCGGCGCGGATCTTCTCGCGCGCGCCGGCGTCCAGCTCGCTGGCGGAGATGGCCACCACGGCCCGGTGCCGCCGGTCCCCGACCAGATCGAGCTGCCGTCGCACATAGGCCTCGATCTTGGCCTCGGGCGTACCGGCCCGGTCCATCGCGTTCTCGACCTCGGCGGCCCAGACGGGGAAGTCGACGGCGCACAGCTCCTCGACGACGGCTGCGCGGGAGCGGAAGTACTCGTAGACGGACGACCTCGCGAGGCCGGTGCGCTCGGCGAGGGCGGGGAAGGTCAGCGCCTCCGTACCGCCCTCGGACAGCAGGGAGCGCGCGGCGTCCAGGAGGGCGCCGCGCTGCATGGTCCGGTGCTCGGCCACGGAGGCCGCTCGAATCCTGGGCACCCGCCCACTCTACGGCGGAGCAGGTCCGCGAGAGGGGCCGCGTCCGTGTCCGGTCGTCCGGAACCGCCGCGGCTCAGCGTCCCGCGTCGGCCAGCTTCGCGCGGAGCTGGAGCACCGACTTGGTGTGGATCTGACTGACCCGGCTCTCCGTCACGCCGAGGACGTTGCCGATCTCGGCGAGGGTGAGGCCCTCGTAGTAGTAGAGCGTGACCACGGTCTTCTCCCGGTCGGGAAGGGTGTTGATGGCGCGTGCGAGCAGCCGTCTGAGCTCGCGGTCCTCGGCGACCTCGACCGGATTGTCGGCGGCGGTGTCCTCCAGGGTGTCCATCAGGCTCAGCCGGTCGCCGCCCTCACCGCCGACGTGCAGCAGCTCCTCCAGCGCCACCACGTTGGCGAGTGACAACTGACTGAAGACCGAGTGGAGTTCCTCCAGCGCGATGCCCATCTCCGAGGCCACCTCGGCCTCCGACGGGGTGCGCCGGAACCGCGCCTCCAGCGTCGCGTAGGCGCGCTCGACGTTGCGCGCCTTCTGCCGCACGGACCGGGGGATCCAGTCCAGCGCCCGGAGTTCGTCGATCATCGCGCCGCGGATCCTGGTGATCGCGTAGGTCTCGAACTTGATGGCGCGCTCGATGTCGAACTTCTCGATGGCGTCGATCAGCCCGAAGACACCGGACGAGACGAAGTCCGCCTGTTCCACGTTGGACGGCAGCCCCACGCTGACCCGGCCGGCGACGTATTTCACCAGGGGCGAGTAGTGCAGGATCAGCTGCTCGCGCAGCCGCCCGTCGCCGGTGGTCTTGTACGAACGCCACAACTCGTCGAGCGAGGAGGGGGCGGGAGGGCGCACAGTGCCACGCGCAGCCGGTGGTACTGCCGCGCGGTCAGACCCGGAGGTGTGCTGGGGCATGTGGTGCCTTGAGCCGTTCTGCCGTGACGTGCGGGGACGTGTCTCTGGGGCGGATTCCTTGTGAGCGTAGCGTGACTGAGGTGTTGCGTTGCGCGCAGGACGAGGGGGGTGCACGGTGCGATGACGGTGCCGATACGCCGTCGTACCCTCGTCTTTCGACGGGTCCGACGACGGGGATCACCACCGCTCGCACCACCTCCCCAGAGCCTGACCGGGCACTGCCGAGGTCGTCGGCATCACCTTTTCACCCGAATGCTCCGGATCAAGCACCGCCTCGCCGCGCGTCCCCATTGCATGTGCGTCCGGGCGTCAACCTCCATCCGTCGCCCTCGCGTTCGACGAACCCCAGTGAGTGGAGTTCGTACAACCGCCCGAGGGCTTCATCCGTGGACACCGCTGCCCTCCGGGCCACCTCCCGGCCGCCCGCCACCCCCGTCGCCGGGAGGGCGTCCAGCACCTGGAGAGCGGCGGTGCCGAGCGCGTCCGTCGGCAGGACGCGGCCCCTCCGGGCCGGGGCGAGCTCGCCCATCTCCCCCACGAGCTCGACGATTTCGGCCGCATCGGTGACCAGGGTCCCCTCACCGCGGAGGAGTTCGTGCACCCCGGCCGAGAGGCCGCTGGTGGCCGGGCCAGGAACCCCCATCGTGAAGCGCCCCAGGCGCTGTGCGTTCCGTGCGGTGACCAGTGAACCGCTGCGGTATTCGGCCTCCACCACCACGGTGCCCCGTGTGAGAGCCGCGATCACTCTGTTCCGCAGGATGAACCTGGTGCGTGTCGGATGCTCCGAGGGCGGCAGTTCCCCCAGGACGACGCCCTGTTCGGCGATGCGTCCGATCAGCTCGGCGTGCCCCCGCGGGTAGGCGACGTCCACCCCGCAGGCCAGCACCGCCATGGTCGCCCCGCCCGCGGCCAGCGCCCCGCGGTGGGCGGCGCCGTCCACCCCGAACGCGGCGCCGGAGACGACCACCCAGCCCCGCTCGGCCAGGCCGGCGGCGAGCGTCGCGGCCATGTGCGCGCCGTACGGGGTGCATGCCCGGGCGCCGACCAGGGCGACCGAGCGCAGTGCCCAGAGGCGCAGGTCGGACCGGCCGCGCGCCCAGAGGCCGATGGGCCGCGCGTCGCCCAGGTCGTCGAGCTGGCTGGGCCACTCCCGGTCACCGGGGCAGACGAACCGTCCGCCGGCCGCGGCCGCCTCCGCGAGGTCCCTCCCGGGGTCGGCGCTCGACGCCCGCAGCCGGTACCCGGCGAGCCTCGTCGGCGTCATCCCCTCGATCGCCCGCCCGGGGCCGTCCACACCGGTGAGACGGCGCATCAGCTCGACGGGCCCGAGCTCGCGGATCCAGCGGCCGCCACGCTCGTCCCCCGGCTCGAAGACCCGGGTCAGGGCCGCACGCGCCAGCCGCTCCCGCTCCCCGCCGGGCGGCGGGGCGCTCACAGGGCACCGGCCCGCAGCGGAACCCCCCGCTGGATGCCCGTACGCAGCTCCAGCGCGACCGCGACGTCCGAGGCGTCCGGACGGTCGGCGCCCCTGAGGTCCGCCACGGTCCACGCCACACGCAGGACCCGGTCGAGGCCGCGGGCCGTCAGGACACCGCGCTCCATGTCGCGCTCGGCGGCCATCAGGGCTCCCGGGGCGGCGACCAGCCGTCTGCGCAGCTCGTGACCGGGCACTTCACTGTTGGTCGTCCACGGGGTGCCCGCGAGCCGTTCCGCCGCGCGGCCCCTGGCCTCCAGAACCCGTGCGGCCACCTCGGCCGAGGACTCGCCGCGCCCGCCGCCCCCCATGAGGTCGGCCCTGCCGACCGGCTCGACCTCGACCCGCAGGTCCACCCGGTCGAGCAGCGGGCCCGACAGCCGCGCCTGGTAGCGGCGGACCGCGGAGGGCGGGCATTCGCACCCCGCACCGGCCAGGGTGTGCCGGCCGCAGGGGCAGGGGTTCGCGGCCAGGACCATCAGGAAGCGCGCGGGCAGCCGGACGACGCCGGCCGCCCGCGCCACCACCACGTGTCCGGACTCCAGGGGCTGGCGCAGCGCGTCCAGGGCCCGCACCGAGAATTCGGGCGCCTCGTCCAGGAAGAGGACGCCCCGGTGCGCCAGCGACACCGCCCCCGGCCTGGGCAGGCCGTTCCCCCCGCCGATCAGCGACTGCATCGTCGCCGAGTGGTGGGGCGCGCAGTACGGCGCCGCACCGATCAGCGGTTCGCCCGGCGGGAGGATCCCCGCGACGGAGTGGACGGCCGTCACCTCCAGGGACTCCTGCCGGGACAGCGGCGGCAGGATCGCCGTGAGCCGCTCGGCCAGCATGGTCTTCCCCGCCCCCGGCGGCCCGGAGAGCAGCAGGTGGTGTCCTCCCGCGGCGGCCACCTCCAGGGCCGTGCGCGCCCGGGCCTGGCCCGCGACGTCGGCCAGGTCGGGGCGGTGCCCCGAGCCGACGGCGGACGGGGGTGTCAGCCCCGTGCCCAGGCCGGCGCCCGGCACCATCAGCCCGGCGAGCATCGTGTCGGGGCGGCCGCGGTCGGTGTCCGGTTCCTCGGGCACCGGTTCGTCGCCGAGGACGGCGATCAGCTGGCGCAGGCTGCGCACCCCGAGCACCGAGACCCCGGGGACGAGGGCGGCCTCCCCCGCGGTCTGCTCCGGGACGACGACGTGCCGGTATCCGGCCTCCGCCGCCGCGAGCACCGCGGGCAGCACCCCGCGCACCGGGCGTACCCTGCCGTCGAGGCCGAGCTCCCCGATCATCACCACGTCGGCGATGGCGGCGGGGTCGATCCGCTCGGCCGCCCCGAGGATCGCGCACGCCACCGCGAGGTCGAATCCCGAACCGCTCTTGGGCACGGAGGCCGGGGACAGGCCCACCGTGAGCTTCTTCTGCGGCCACTCGGCGCCGGAATTGACGACCGCGGCCCTGACCCGGTCCCGGCTCTCCACCAGGCTCTTGTCCGGAAGGCCCACGAGCGTGAACGCCGCCACCCCCGGCTCCAGGTCGGCCTGGACCTCCACCACCACGCCCTCGACGCCGACCAGCGCCACCGAGCAGGCCCGCGCGAACCCCATCAGGCCACCCCCCGCACATGCTCGACGACCGGGGCGCCCCGCCGGGGCACCAGCACCCCGACCAGATCGATCCGGGCGCCGCCCGGCGGCGGCCCGCCGTGGCCGTCGAGCCAGAGGCCGGCCAGCCTGCGGAGCCGGTCGGCCTTGACGGGTGTGACGGCCTGCATCGGGTGCTCGAAAGAGCCCTCCCTGCGGGCTTTCACCTCGCAGAAGACCATCGCGTCGCCGTCTCTGGCGACGATGTCGATCTCTCCCGCGCGACAGCGCCAGTTGCGCTCCAGCACGGTCATACCGGCTGCCGCCAGCAGCCGTGCGGCCAGATCCTCGCCGTACCGCCCGAGTGCCCCCCGTGCGTTCATGTCGGCACCACCTCCGGCAGCGACTCTGCCGCGCACCGTCCGACCCGTTGGATCTTGGTGGAAAACCTGCTGAATGTGGAAAACCCGGCCACTCGTACGAGTGAACCGGGGGCGCGGATGGCCCTGCCGAAATCAGCCGGAATCAGATGGTTTCATCCAGCTTTTGCCAGGTCTTTCCGGGAGCAGCAGGGAGCCGCGGCAATCAGCGGAAGGAGCCGGCATCCCGGGGATCAGCCGGCCGGCAGTTCGAGATCGCTCTTGTTGAGCTCCTCGATGTTCACGTCCTTGAACGTCAAGACCCTGACCTGCTTGACGAACCGGGCGGGCCTGTACATGTCCCAGACCCACGCGTCCGCCATGGAGACCTCGAAGAACACCTCACCCTGGACCGAGTGCACCTGCATCTCGTAGTCGTTGGTGAGATAGAAACGCCGCTCGGTTTCGATCACGTATTTGAACAGCCCGACGACGTCGCGGTACTCCCGGTAGAGCTTCAGCTCCATCTCGGTCTCGTACTTCTCGAGGTCCTCGGCGCTCATGGCATGTTCCCCTTCAGCCGTGCGTCCCCCTATTGTGCGTCAGCCCCGCGCGCCCCTGGCCGATTAGACGATTTCGGGGGCGAGAACCAGCGGCACACTCGGGGGACCCTCGTCGAGCAGCGTGCGCAGCAGCCCGGCGAGCCTGGTCGGATACACCGTCTCACGCGTGGCCAGAAGTTCGGCGGAAGTCCACCACCTCAGACCGGCGACACTGCGCCGCTCCAGCTCGGTGAGGCCCGTCTGGTCGGTGGCCGTCTGCGTGGTGCGGGCCAGGAAGTACCACTCGTCCTGGTCCCAGCGTCGCCCGTCGAAGGGGAAGGAGCAGGTCCTCGTCCACAGCGGCGGGCCGAGCGAGACCTCCGTGATCCCCGTCTCCTCGGCGAGTTCCCGCAGGGCGGCCCGCTCGCGGGTCTCGTCGCCCTCCAGGCCGCCGCCCGGGGTGAACCACCAGTGGTCCGACGGGTTCGCGGGCTCGAATCCGTGCAGCAGCAGGATCCGGTCGTCCGGGTCCAGCAGCACCACCCGGGCGACCCTGCGCGTCTCAGCGGGCACCGGCGGACTCCTTCGGCCGTCCCGCCCTGCGCGCGGAGCGTGCGGAGAGCGGGCCGTGGGCGGCGCCGCCCAGGATGAGCACCGCACCCACCGCGACGGCGGCCACCTGCAGCGGCAGTGGGCCCTCTCGCGACACGCCGCCGGGCAGGGCCGCGAAGGCCGCGGGCCGGCCGATCATGCCGTTCAGGGGCCAGGCCACGGCGTCCACGCGCGCCTCGACGGCACCGCGCGGCACCGAGCCCTGGCCCGGGTCCTCCAGGTGGACCCGGGAGTCCATGGAGGTGCTGCGCTGGTCCCCCAGGAGGAAGAGCTGGCCCGCGGGGACGTCGGCCGTGAAGTCCTGGGGGGAGGCGGGAGCCGTCCCGTCCGCCGTGATGAGCGACGAGGCGCCCGCCGCCCGCAGATACGGTTCTGCTATCGGCTCGCCGTTGACGGTGAGCCGGCCGGCCTCGTCACAGCAGGCGACCTTGTCCCCGCCCACACCGACGACCCGCTTCACCATGGGGACGTCGCCCCACGTCGAGTCGGTGAAGACGACGACGTCACCGCGGCGCACGTCACCGCCGTCCACCCGCTCCGCGAGGACCCGGGCGCCGGCGTTGATCGTCGGCGTCATCGAGTCGGTCGGCACGGTGTACGGCTTGTACACCACCGCCCCCCAGGCGAACCCGCCGAGGAAGAGCACACAGCCGACGGCCACGGCCAGGTTCGACAACGTGGTGCCGAGCCGGCCGCGGCCGTCGTGACGTCCTGATCCACTCATCCCAGCGCTCCCCCATCGGAGATCGACAATCGCTGATCCGAGTCGGCACCCTACCCGGCGGTATGCCCGCGGGTAAGCCTGCGGCGCCGCCAGAACACGAGGGGCAGCGCTCCGGCCACTCCCAGTGCTCCCGGCACCGCGACCGAGGCGGCGGCGTTCAGACCGGGCTGGTCGAAGGTCTTCGGGACCGGCAGGGTCGCCCAGCGGTTCACGGGCCAGGCCACGACGACCGCGCGACCGACGACCTCGTCCGTGGAGACCGTGCCCTGGCCGGGGAGCTCCTGGTGGTAGCGGGAGTCCAGCGAGTTCTGCCGGTGGTCGCCCATCACCCAGATCCGGCCCTCGGGCACGTTGATCGGTCCGAACGGCTCGTCGTCGCAGGCGCTGTTCCCGGCGAAGATGAAGGACTTGTCGTCCAGCGCCTTGCCGTTGACCGTGACCGGGCCGTTCTTCTTGCACTCGACCGTGTCACCGCCGACCGCGATGACCCGCTTGATCAGGTCCTTCTCCTCCGCGGACGGCATCAGCCCGATGAAGCTCAGGAACTTCTGCGCCGCGTTGGGCTCGGGCGTCGCCGTGTCCTCCAGCCAGCCGCCCGGGTCGTGGAAGACCACGACCTCGCCGCGCTCCGGCTCCGCGCCGAACCACGGCGTCAGCTTGTCGACCAGCACCCGGTCGCCCCGCTGCAGGGTGTTCTGCATGGAGTCCGAGGGGATCGAGAACGCCTGCACCAGGAACGTCTTGATCAGCAGCGCGAGAACGAGCGCGACGCCGATGAGGATCGGCAGCTCCTTCCAGAACGAACGTGGCTTCTTCACCGCACCACCGCCACCGTCCGGGGACCCGCCGTCACTCTCCGCCTCCGCCGGGACGCCGCGGCCCGAAGACCCGTCCTCGGGTTCGTCGTGTCCGGATCGTGCGCCGACCGCCAAATCCCCCACATCCACTCCTCACTCCGTGCCACCGCCCGCGCCCGATCCGGCGCAGGCCCACCACTCCCATAACGAGCGGGAGTTCCGCAGGGGTCGGGAGCAGGACCATTCCGTTGGGATCCTGGGAGGACACACTATTCGACGGGGCACTCCCGGCCGTCTCTCCGGCGCCGCCCTCAGGGACGGTGGCGTACGTTCCGGGCTCCTCCAGCCTGCGCCAGTGCCCGAACGGCCAGGCGATCACCACGGCCCTCCCGACGACCTCGTCCTCCGACACCGTGCCGTTTCCCGGTTTGTCGAGATGGAACCGGGAGTCCGCGGAGTTCGACCGGTGGTCGCCCATCACGAAGATCCGGCCCGGCGGAACCTTTACCTCGAATTGGAGCGTGGACGGGACATCGCCGGGATTCAGATAGGGCTCGTCGAGCGCCACGCCGTTGACCGTGACCCTGCCGTCGGTGCCGCAGCACTTCACGGTGTCGCCCCCGACGGCCACCACCCGCTTGATCAGGTCCTGCTCGTCCTCCGAGGGCAGCAGCCCGATGAAGGTCAGCAGTTCCTTGACCTGTTTCACCCCGGCGGGCGGATCCTCGGCGGGAGCGCTCTCCTGCTGCAGCCAGCCGCCCGGGTCCTTGAAGACGACCACGTCGCCGCGCTCCGGCTCGGAGCCGAACCAGGGGGTGAGCTTGTCCACCAGCACCCGGTCACCGATCCGGATGGTCTGCTCCATCGACCCGGAGGGGATCACGAAGGCCTGGACGAGGAAGGTCTTGAGGAACAGCGCGATCAGCAGGGCCACCAGGACCAGGAGGGGGATCTCCTTGACCGCGGAACGCCGCCTGCGGCGTTTCACCTTGCGGGCCAGCTTCCGGCGCTCCGCCCGGGTGGGCAGCGAACGGGCGGTGGGCGGCCTCGGCCCGGTGGGAGGCTGCGGGTCCGGGTCCGGTGCTCCGCGTCTGCGCCCCCGGTTACCCATGGTGCGCGTCCGGCGGCCGTATCCCGGTGAAGGCGTCGGTGCCCTCCAGGGAGCCGAGCCTGCCGAGCGGCCAGCCCAGCCAGTCGACCCGCCCGATCACCCGCTCGACGGGCACCATGCCGCCCCCGGGCTGCCCCAGGTGATCGCGGGAGTCCCGTGAGTTGCTGCGGTGGTCGCCCATCATCCACAGCCTGTCATCGGGCACCACGATGTCGAAGGCCACGTCGGACGGGCGGTCGCCGGGGTGCAGGTAGGTCTCGTCCACGGCGGCGCCGTTCACCCGGAGCCTCCCCCGCTGGTCGCAGCAGACCACCCGGTCGCCCCCCACGCCCACCACCCGCTTCACGAAGTCGGACCCGGCGGGTTCGGTCAGCCCCAGGGACGCGACGGCCCCGCGCAGCAGTGCGCCGACGGCGTTCTCCTCCGGCTCCTCCTGGAGGAAGGACCCGGTGCCGTCGAAGACCACCACGTCGCCGCGCCGCGGCTCGGAGCCGAAACGGTACGCCAGTTTGTTCACGAGGACCCGGTCCCCGACCCGCAGCGTGGGCTGCATCGAGCCGCTGGGTATCAGGAAGGGCTGCAGCACGAAGGCGCTGAAGAGCAGCAGGGCGACCGTGCAGAGCATGCCGAGGAAGACGGTCCGGCCCCAGGACACCGGTCCGGCCTGCCGGTCCCGGACATGCGTGGAGCGCGACCCCTCCTCCGGCCCGTCCGCGGGGCCGGAGGAGCGATCGCGCTCCGTGTGCTGTGCTTCGGTGTCCATCGGGGCCGAATCCTATCGGGCCCTGCTGTGGACGCCGGAGGTGAATCAGCGGTCGCGCTTCTCCTTGATCTTCGCGGCCTTGCCGCGCAGCTCACGGAGGAAGTACAGCTTGGCGCGACGGACGTCACCGCGGGTGACGAGCTCGATCTTCTCGAAGATCGGGCTGTGCACCGGGAAGGTGCGCTCGACGCCGACGCTGAAGGAGACCTTGCGGACCGTGAAGGTCTCGCTGACGCCCGAGCCCTGGCGGCGGATGACGACGCCCTTGAACTGCTGGATACGGGAGCGGTTGCCCTCGATCACGCGCACGTGGACGTTGACGGTGTCACCCGGGCGGAAGGCCGGGAGGTCGGTACGGAGCGAGGCGGCGTTGACGCCATCGAGCAGGGAGGTCATGGTGTCTGCTTTCTTCGCCGATGCCACAGGTCATCGACGGGAGAGAGTGAGGTTCGGATGCCGTTCCCGCCGGGCGGGCGTCTGTCCCCCTGTGGCAGGGGCGCTCACCGGACGTACGGCGGAGCTATTCTTCCACGGCCTCGGGCCTGCGCCAAAATCGCCCGTCGGGCGCGGGGGACCAGCCGAGGATGGACAGCATCTCGCGGTCCTTCTTGTCGAAGCCGGACGCCTCGCAGCGCTCGATGAGATCGGGCCGGTGCAGGGCGGTACGGCGGAACGCCTCGTCCCGCCGCCAGCGCGCGATCCGGCCGTGGTGGCCGCTGAGCAGCACCTCGGGGATGCCGCGGCCGCGCCACTGCGGGGGCTTCGTGTAGACCGGGCCTTCGAGCAGGTCGGCCATGGCGCCGGGCGCGAAGGAGTCGTCGCGGTGCGACTCGGCGTTGCCGAGCACACCGGGCAGCAGCCGGGCCACGGCCTCGGTGATCACCAGGACGGCGGCCTCCCCGCCCGCCAGGACGTAGTCGCCGATGGAGACCTCGACGACCGGCATGCGGGTGGCGTACTCGTCGGTCACCCGGCGGTCGATGCCCTCGTAGCGGGCCGGGGTGAAGACCAGCCAGGGGCGTTCGGAGAGTGCGACGGCCAGCTCCTGGGTGAAGGGCCGCCCGCTGGGTGTCGGCACCACCAGGACCGGGGAGTGCGCCCCGGACTCGTACCCCTCGGCCAGCGCCTCGTCCAGCGCCTCGCCCCAGGGTTCGGTCTTCATGACCATGCCGGGGCCCCCGCCGTAGGGGGTGTCGTCCACGGTGTGGTGCCGGTCGTGGGTCCAGTCCCTGAGGTCGTGGACGTGTACGTCGAGGCTGCCGCGGGCCCGCGCCTTGCCGACGAGCGAGACGTTCAGCGGGTCGAGGTACTCGGGGAAGATCGTGACGACGTCGAGCCGCATCAGGCGTCGCCCTCCTTCCGCTGGCCGGCGGCGGCCGTCCCGTCCTCGCCGGCGTCCCGCGCGGAGGCGATCACGGCCTCGCCCTCGTCGATCAGACCCGGCGGCGGCGTGATGACGACGCGCTGCTCCTCCAGGTCGATCTCGGTGACGATCTCCTCGACGAACGGGATCATCACCTCGCTGCCGTCCGGGCGTTCCACGATGAAGAGGTCCTGGGAGGGCAGGTGCGAGATCTCGGTGATCCGGCCGATCTCGCTGCCGTCGGCGAGGACGACGTCGAGGTCCATCAGCTGGTGGTCGTAGAACTCGTCCGGGTCGTCGGGGAGTTCCTCCGGGTCCACCTCCGCGATCAGCAGGGTGTTGCGCAACGCCTCGGCGGCCGTGCGGTCCCGTACGCCCTCGAACCGCAGCAGCAGCCTGCCGCTGTGCACCCGGCCGGTCTCGATGGTCAGCGGCCCGGTGCCGGCGGGCTCCGTGGCCAGCACGGCCCCGGGCCCGAGCCGGAGTTCGGGCTCGTCGGTGCGCACCTCGACGGTGACCTCGCCCTTGATGCCGTGGGCGCGGCCGATCCGCGCAACTACCAACTGCACGCTGTCTCTCCCGGTGATCTTCTGCTGAGGAGGCGGTCATGTACGGACGACAAAGGCCGGGGACGGCTCGAAAGCCCTCCCCGGCCCCGGCCGGTGTTCAACTCTTCAGCGAACCTGGTCCACATCGACGAGGTCGACACGGATTCCACGTCCGCCGATGGCACCCACGACGGTACGCAGGGCACGTGCGGTGCGGCCGTTGCGGCCGATCACCTTGCCGAGGTCGTCGGGATGGACCCGGACCTCCAGCACGCGTCCACGGCGCAGGTCGCGCGAGGCGACCTGCACATCGTCGGGGTTGTCGACGATGCCCTTCACGAGGTGCTCAAGAGCCTCCTCGAGCATGCTCAGGCCTCGGTCGACTCGGTGGACGCGGCTGCGTCAGCCGAGTCGTCCGCCTTCTTGTCCGACTTCTTGGCCTTCTGGGTGATGGCCTCACCCTTGGCCTCGTCGCCGTCCGCGGCCAGGGCCTCGAACAGGGCGCGCTTGTCGGCCTTGGGCTCGGGCTGGAGCAGCGGCGCGGGGGCCGGGAGGCCCTTGTGGGCCTGCCAGTCACCGGTGAGCTTCAGGATCGCGAGAACCGGCTCGGTCGGCTGGGCGCCGACGGACAGCCAGTACTGCGCGCGCTCCGAGTTGACCTCGATGCGGGAGGGGTTCTGCACCGGGTGGTACAGGCCGATCTCCTCGATGGCCCGGCCGTCACGGCGGGTACGGGAGTCGGCGACGACGATGCGGTAGTGAGGCGAACGGATCTTGCCCAGACGCTTCAGCTTGATCTTGACTGCCACGGAAGTGGTGTCTCCTGGTCTATGACGTGGTTGGGCACAAAAGATGCCACGTGGGGTTGCGGTACTCGGGTGCCCGATGGACGCGTCAGCCGGAGGAGAGAGGGGTCCTGTGCGACTGTCGAGTACAGCTGACCATTGTGCCACACCACAGGGGGTCACCCCACCGCGACCGCTGCTTCCGGGATACGGAAGGGCTTGCCGCAGCCGCCGCAGACGATCGGGGCCTGGGCCAGGACCGAGGGGACGACGCGGACGTTGCGCCCGCAGTCGCAGACGGCCTTGACCCGCACGCCCCCTCCGGAGGAGCCGTGCCGGGCGGCGGGGCCGCGGAACGAGCGCTTGGTGTCCGCGGCGGTCGCCACGGTGTGCGCCTTGAGCGCCCGCTGCAGCCGCTCCGTGGTCGGGCGGTATCTGCGTCTGGCCTCGGGATTCAGCGTCACCAACGAGAATCCGCTGCTGGGGTGGGGCTCCTCGGCGTGGTCGAGGCCCAGCTCCTCGGCGATCGCGAGGAAGCGTCGGTTGTGGTAGCGGCCGGCGCGGGAGGTGTCCCGGACACCTCGCGCGGCGGCGATGCCGTGGACTGCCTCGTGGAGCAGCCGTTCGAAGGAGAGCTCGGCGCCACAGGCGGACGAGGACTCTCCGATCAGGGACTCTGGCGCGGCGAGATCGGGCAGCTCGGGGTGGTACCGCTGAATGTCGGCCCACGCCTGTGCCAGCTCTGCGGCAAGTACAGGTGGTGTCGTGCTCACGTCGTGACAACGAGCCGGGGTGCTCCGGTGTTCCTATTCCGGGCCATCCCAAATAATTTACACGTACCAGTCAGTTGCCCTTGATGCGTCCGGACGAGGGCGGGTGCGCAGATCAGCGGAGGACTCTCACAGCTCACACCAAGGTGGTACGTAGCAACGCGTACGCACCGGCGTGGACGGGCGCCCCGCGGGTGACACTACCCGGCACGGAGCGCCGGCCGCGCACCGGTCGCGGCCAGCGGGGACGGCGCTCGACGTGCTGCGTCCCGCGTGTCGGGTCAGACTGTGAACACGCGGGCGGCGGGCGCGCCGTTCACGGCGCCCGCGGCGGTCACGTGGCGCCGGGGGCGCACGACCGGAGCACGCACGCACTGTCATCCCACCCCGTCCGACCCCTGGACGGGACCGCCGTCGCGGAGTTCCCTGGCTCACGGGGGCTGTGGGCACACCTCGCACAGCACGGACATGGGGGACCTCACTCGGGTACGACCGACCTCACGGCGGATTGGGGCGCATTCCATGACACCAACGCTCGTCCGGCACCACCGGCACGCGGACGCGTCCGCTCCGGTGGACGCCGGTACCCGCGCCCGTGACTGGGCCGAGATCCAGGAGCGCATGCTGGCACCGCTCTACGGGGCGGTGTACGAGCGCCTCGAAGTCGGGGCCGGCACGCGGATGCTCTCCCTCGGCTGCGGTTCCGGGCTCGCGCTGCTGATCGCGGCCTCGCGCGGGGCGCGCGTCACCGGCGTAGACCCCGACCGCGAGCGGCTCGCGCTGGCCCGTGAGCGGTTCGCCGCCGGCTCCGGGCCCGGCGCTCCCCCCGGGCGCACGGACCACCGGGCGCGGCTCGTGGACCGCGTCCCGGGCGCCGTCCCTGCGGGCGAGGCCCCGTACAACCTGCTGACCGCCTTCCAGCCGATCGGCTGCGCCGCCGAGGACCTGGAGGATCATGCGGCCGCGCTGGCCTCCGCCGTGCCGCTGGCCGTGCGCGGCGCCACGGTGGTGCTGGCCGGCTGGGGGCCGCCGGAGCGCTGTGCCACCGCGCCGGTGCTGCGGGTGGCGGCCGGGCTCGCCGGGTCGGCGCGCGATCCGCGCTCCGGGAACGGCTGGCGGCCGGCGCTCCGGGACGATCTGGAGGAGGTCGCGGCGCGGGCCGGGCTCAAGCCGGACGGCTCGGGCCGGGTGTCCTGCCCGTTCGGCTACGCGGACATGGACAGCGCGGTGCGCGGCCTGCTGTCGACCGGGCTGTTCGACACGGCGATCCGGGCCACCGACCGCATCCAGGTGGAGAAGGAGATCGGCGAGGCCCTGCACCCGCACCTGCGGCCGGACGGCACGGTGTGGATGCCGAACGTCTTCCGCTACCTGGTCTGCGTGACCTGACGGGAACGCGCAGGGGCGCCCCGCCGAGCGGGGCGCCCCTGCGTCCGTGCGGTGGGCCGGTCAGCCCATGAACTTCTTGAACTCGTCCGGCAGTTCGAAGTTCTTGTCCTGGGCGGGCAGGTCGAACGCGCCGCCCTGGGCCGCCTGCTCGCGGCGGGCCGCGGCGGCCTGCTCCTCGGCCTTGCGCTTCATCGGGTTGCCGCTCTTGCGCTTGCCCTTGGCCTGCTTGACCTGCTTCTTCTGACGGCCGGGGCCGCCGCCCATGCCCGGCATGCCGGGCATCCCGGGCATGCCGCCGCCCTGGGCCATCTTCGACATCATCTTGCGGGCCTCGAAGAAGCGCTCCACGAGGTTCTTCACCGCGGAGACCTCGACACCGGAGCCCTTGGCGATACGGGCACGACGCGAGCCGTTGATGAGGGTCGGCTCGGCGCGTTCCTTCGGGGTCATCGACTTGATGATCGCGGCGGTGCGGTCCACGTCGCGCTCGTCGATGTTGTTGATCTGGTCCTTGATCTGCCCCATGCCGGGCAGCATCCCGAGCAGCTTGGAGATGGAGCCCATCTTCCTGACCTGCTCCATCTGCGCCAGGAAGTCGTCGAGCGTGAAGTCCTTGCCCTTGCTGGACGCCAGCTTGGAGGCCATTTTGGCGGCCTCTTCCTGGCTGAAGGTCTTCTCCGCCTGCTCGATCAGGGTGAGCAGGTCACCCATGTCGAGGATGCGGGACGCCATGCGGTCGGGGTGGAAGGCGTCGAAGTCCTCGAGCTTCTCACCGTTCGACGCGAACATGATCTGCTTGCCCGTGACGTGCGCGATCGACAGCGCGGCACCACCGCGTGCGTCGCCGTCGAGCTTGGAGAGCACCACGCCGTCGAAGCCGACGCCGTCGCGGAAGGCCTCGGCGGTGTTGACCGCGTCCTGGCCGATCATGGCGTCGACGACGAAGAGGATCTCGTCGGGGCTGACGGCGTCGCGGATGTCCGCGGCCTGCCGCATCAGTTCCTCGTCGATGCCGAGGCGGCCGGCGGTGTCGACGATGACGACGTCGTGGACCTTGGCCTTGGCGAACTCGATGGAGTCCTTGGCCACCGCGACCGGGTCACCGACGCCGTTGCCCGGCTGCGGCGCGTAGACCGCCACGCCCGCACGGTCGGCGACGACGCTCAGCTGGTTGACGGCGTTGGGGCGCTGGAGGTCGCAGGCGACCAGCAGCGGGGAGTGGCCCTGGGCCTTGAGCCAGAGGCCGAGCTTTCCGGCGAGGGTGGTCTTGCCCGCGCCCTGGAGGCCGGCGAGCATGATCACGGTGGGCGGGTTCTTGGCGAACCGCAGCCGCCGGGTCTCGCCGCCGAGGATGCCGATGAGCTCCTCGTTGACGATCTTGACGACCTGCTGGGCGGGGTTCAGCGCCTGGGAGACCTCGGCGCCGCGCGCCCGCTCCTTGATGTTGGCGATGAACGCGCGGACGACGGGGAGGGCGACGTCGGCTTCGAGCAGGGCGATACGGATCTCGCGAGCCGTGGCGTCGATGTCCGCCTCGGACAAGCGGCCCTTGCCCCTGAGGTTCTTGAAAGTCGCGGCAAGGCGGTCGGAGAGAGTATCGAACACGGCGCTCGTCGGTCCTCAGGGTCGGGGGCAGGTGGTGTCGGTGTCTAGAGTATCCGGCCCGTGCAAACGTCGGCCCTCACCGGTCGCACTCGACCGGCGAGGGCCGGGATCCCCGCAGCGGCGGCGCGCACCCGGCGACCCCCGGAGCGCCGCACCGTGGACGCCGGGAACCGCCCCCGGAGCGGGAGAGCGGGGGCGGTACGGGTACGGGCTCCCCCGGCCCCGAGGAATCAGGGACGGGCTCCCCCGGCCCCACGGGATCGGGCACGGCGCGTCACGGCCTCACTTCAGCGCTTCCTCCAGCGTCCTCGCCAGGGCGGCCGCCTCGGCCGCGGGCAGCGGCCTGCCGTCCTCGCGCGTGACGTAGACCGTGTCCACCGCGTTCGCCCCCAGTGTCGACACGTGTGCGCTGCGCACCCGGACCGCGCTGTGCTCCAGGGCCCGCCCGATCCGGTGCAGCAGCCCGGGGGCGTCCTGGGCGCGGACCTCGATGACCGTGGCCAGGCGCGAGCCGGCGGCGGCGACGGTCACCCTGGGGGGCGGGGCCTTGACCCCGCGCCGCCGCGGGTAGGCCGCCTCGCGTTCGGCGAGCCTGGCACGGATGTCCAGGGAGCCGTCCAGGGCGCGTACGAGGTCGGCGCGCAGCCGGGCGGCCTGCGGGAGCGAGCCGTACTCGGCCGCGACCCGCCAGCTGAGCACCAGCACCCCGGCCGTCTCGCCGAGCTCGGTGGGCAGCTCGACGGCCCGCAGGTCGGCGGCGCGCACGGTGAGCCGGTGCAGGGCGAGGACCCCGGCCGCCGCGGGCAGGACTCCGGGGCGGTCGGGCAGGGCGATGAGGAGTTCGACGCCGACTGGTTCGGGTCCGCCGTCCTCCGCGGCCGGTTCGGGCCGGGTGTGCAGGGACAGGACGGGCCCGCCGGTGCGCAGGGCCTCGACGGCGAGGCGCTCCTGTTCGGCGCTCGGGGCGAGGGGCTCCGGCGTCGGCGGTTCCTCGCCCGCCAGGAGGGCGGCGACGCGTGCCACCAGGTCGGCGACGAGGGAGGCACGCCAGGAGCTCCACGCGGCCGGCCCGGTGGCCAGCGCGTCGGACTCGGTGAGCGCATGCAGGAGTTCCAGGGTGGAGGCGCTGCCGACGGCGGTGGCGACGGAGCGGACGGTCGCCGGGTCGTCGAGATCGCGGCGGGTGGCGGTGTCGACGAGCAGCAGGTGGTGGCGCACGAGCGTGGCGACGACGCCCACGTCCTGCTGGTCGAAGCCGATGCGCGCGGCCATGTCGCGGGCGATGACCTCGCCCGCCACGGAGTGGTCCCCGGGCCAGCCCTTGCCGATGTCGTGGAGCAGGGCGGCGACCAGCAGGAGGTCGGGGCGGCCGACGCGGCGGGTGAGGTGGGAGGCGCGGACGGCCGTCTCGACGAGGTGGCGGTCGACGGTCCAGGTGTGGACGGGGTTGCGCTGCGGCCGGCAGTGCACGCGTTCCCAGTCGGGCAGCAGGCGGGTGATGATGCCCTCCGCCTCCAGCGCTTCCCACACGCCGACGGTCGCCTCGCCGGCGCCGAGCAGGGTGACGAGCTCCTCGCGGGCCTGCGGGGGCCAGGGCACGGGCAGCGGCTGGGCCGCGGTGCCCAGGTGGCGGACCAGGTGGCGGGAGAGCGGCAGTCCGGCCTCCGCCGCCGCCGCGGCGGCCCTGAGGGTGAGCAGGGGGTCGCGTTCGGGGCGGGCGGAGCGGGCGAGGACGACCTCGCCGTCGGCCTCGACGACGCCCTCGGCGAGCGGGGTGCGTTCCGGTGCGGGCTTCGCGCCGCCGAGGAGCGTGCGCAGCCTCGGCCGCGCGGACCGGGCGCGCAGGACGCGGTTGACCTCGCGCCAGGTGACGTCGGTGGCGTAGGAGACGGTGCGGGCGGCCTCGTAGACCTGGCGCAGCAGGGCGTCGGCGTCGAGCAGGCCGAGCGCTCCGGCGACCTGGTCCTGCTCCTGGAGGGCGAGGCGGTCGGTGGCCCGGCCGGTGGTGAGGTGGAGCGCGTCGCGCGCGTCGAGGAGCGTGCGGCGGGCCTCCGCGAGCCCCTCGCGGGGGGCGTCGGCGACCCAGGAGGCGGCGACGGCGCGCAGCGCGGTGGCGTCGCGGAGACCGCCGCGGGCCTCCTTGAGGTCGGGTTCGAGCAGGAACTGCAGCTCGCCCGCCCGTCCGGCCCGTTCGCGGCAGAGCTCGTCGAGGGCGGGGAGGCGCTTGGGAGCCTGGTTGCGCCAGTCGGCGAGGACCGCGGTCCGCAGTCCGGCGACGAGGCCGAGGTCTCCGGCGACGGGGCGCGCGTCGAGCAGCCCGAGCTGGACCTTGAGGTCCTCCCCCGCCGTCCGGCGCGCCTCGGCCGGGGTGCGCACGGAGTGGTCGAGGGCGAGGCCGAGGTCCCAGACGGGGTACCAGATCCCGTCCGCGAGCGCGGCGAGCGCGGCGGCGTCGGCCGTGCCGTCGTGCAGGAGCAGGAGGTCGAGGTCGCTGCGCGGCGAGAGCTCGCCGCGTCCGTAGCCGCCGACGGCCACGAGGGCGGCGCCGCGGACACCGGCCCGTTCGGCGGCCGAGGCGAACAGCCCGGTGAGCCATTCGTCGGTGAGCCGGGCCAGGGCGGCACGGCGCGGCGGCCCGGACTGCGCCTCCTGCTGGAGGAGGTGCAGCCGGGCCGCCGCGTAGCCGCTGGGTTCCGAGTCCTCGGTTCCGGTCGTCACTTCGGTGCTCGTCACCCGGCTGCCTTTCCGTTCACAGGGACCGTCGGTCAGAGTGCGTCCGGGCCGCGTTCCCCGGTGCGGACGCGGATCGCGGTGTCGACGGGGACGCTCCAGACCTTGCCGTCACCGATCTTGCCCGTCCGGGCGGCCTTGACCACCACGTCGATGAGCTGTTCGGCGTCCTCGTCCTCGACGAGAACCTCGATGCGGATCTTCGGGACGAGGTCGACGGTGTACTCGGCACCGCGATAGACCTCGGTGTGCCCGCGCTGACGCCCGTAGCCGCTGGCTTCCGTGACCGTGAGGCCCTGGACGCCGAAGGCCTGGAGGGCCTCCTTGATCTCGTCCAGTCGGTGCGGCTTCACGACTGCGGTGATGAGCTTCATGCGTCCACCTTCTTGTTCGTCGTCGGGGCGGCCGTCGCAGCGGTGGTGCGGGGGGCGGAGCCGCCGCCCGCGCCGCTGTAGTCGTACGCCGTCTCGGCGTGCTCGACCTGGTCGATGCCGGAGATCTCGTCGTCCTCGTCGACCCGCATCCCGATGGTCCGGTCGAGGACGAACGCCAGGGCCGCGGAGACGACCAGGGAGTAGGCGAGGACCGCGAAGACGCCGACGGCCTGCTTGCCCAGCTGGTCGAGCCCGCCGCCGTAGAAGAGGCCCTTGGCGTCGGACTGGACGCCTCCGGTGGCGAAGAAGCCGACGAGGAGGGAGCCGAGGATACCTCCGACGAGGTGGACGCCGACGACGTCCAGGGAGTCGTCGTAGTTGAACCGGTACTTGAGGCCGACGGCCATGGCGCACAGGACACCGGCGATGACGCCGATCGCGATGGCGCCGAGCGGGCTGACGGAACCGCCCGCGGGGGTGATGGCGACGAGGCCGGCGACGGCACCGGACGCGGCACCGAGGGTGGTGAAGGAGCCGTGCCGGATCTTCTCGTAGGCGAGCCAGCCGAGGACCGCGGCACCGGTGGCGACCTGGGTGTTGACGAACATGACCGCGCCGACGCCGTCGTCGTTGCCGAGCCAGGAGCCCGCGTTGAAGCCGAACCAGCCGAACCACAGGAGGGCCGCGCCGAGCATGACGAGCGGCAGGCTGTGCGGCCGCATCGGGTCCTTCTTGAATCCGATCCGCTTGCCGATGACGAGGATCACGCCGAGAGCCGCCGCACCGGCGTTGATGTGGACCGCCGTGCCGCCGGCGAAGTCGATGACGCCCATCTCGAAGAGCCAGCCGCCGGCGCCCCAGACCCAGTGCGCGACCGGGAAGTAGACGACGGTGACCCACAGGGTGATGAACAGGGCCCAGGAGGTGAACTTGACGCGGTCGGCGAGGGCGCCGCTGATCAGGGCCGGGGTGAGGACGGCGAACATCATCTGGAAGACCGCGAAGACGTACACCGGGATGGTGTAGCCGTCCCAGAGTTCGGTGACGCCGATCCCGCTGAGGCCGACGAAGTCCGAGCTCCAGCCGATGACGGAGCCGATGTCGCTGCCGAAGGCGAGACTGAATCCGTAGAGCACCCACAGGATCGTGACGATCCCGAGGCTGATGAAGCTCATCATCAGCATGTTCAGGGTGCTCTTGACGCGGACCATGCCTCCGTAGAAGAAGGCCAGACCCGGGGTCATGAGCATCACCAGCGCGGAGCAGATGAGCATGAACCCTGTGTTGGCGGCAGACAGCTCGGGGGCGTCTGCGGCAAGCGTCGTGATGCCTGGGGGCATCGGCGTCTCCTCGTCGTCGGTGCGGCCACGTGCGGGGGTTGCGGGACCACGGTGAAAAGGTGCGGGCCGGTTATGCGCCACGACGTTCGCGCAGCGCGGTTTCCACGGATGCCGCACGGTGTTTCACCGCAGTGACGAAGAGGCCCGGCGTGTTACGCGCCGGTGAACCGGGGGTGGCGGACCCGCTCGGGTGCCTACCATGCTGCCTGCGCCGCATACGGTGCGGCGGAGACGCCCGCAGACGTGAACCGGCCACGACGGCGACCCGCTGACCTGGCGATGGGGGAGCCGAGTCGGGTGGTACGGGGAGGCCGTCGTGGCCGGTGTCCGGGGGACCCGTCAGACCGCTTCGGCGGTCTCCGGGAGCTGCTCGGTGAGCAGGTCGGTGAGCCGGGCGACCTCGGGGATGTCCCCGAAGTCCCTGGCAGCGGTGTCGACGGTCTTGCGGAGCCTGGTGTTGACGCGCTCCGAGCGGACCTTCTTGGCGATCTTCAGGGCCCTGGTGGCGAGGACGGTCGACTCCTCGGGCTCGCGCTGCAGGAGGTGCACGGTGGCCATGCCGATCAGGTTGAGCGCGTAGGACCGCTGGTGCTCGGCGTCCTCGCCGAAGAGCTCCACCGCGCGGGCCATGACGGGCTCGGCCAGCGAGGCGTACGTGGGGCTGCGGCCGGCGACATAGGCCAGGTCGCGGTAGGAGTGGGCGTTCTCCCCGTGCAGTTCGGCGTCGGAGAAGAAGCGGATCCAGTCGGGCTCGGACTCGGCGTCGAGGACGGCGTCGGCGAAGGTGTCCTCGGCCATCCGGACGGCTCGCTTGCACTTGCTCGGCTGGCCCATGTTGGCGTAGGCGCGCGCCTCCATCGCATACAGCATGGCCTGGGTCCGGGCGGTGGCGCAGTCGCGGCTGCCGTACTGGGCGAGGTGGATGAGTTCGAGTGCGTCGTCGGGCCTGCCGAGGTGGATCATCTGGCGGCTCATGCTGGAGAGGATGTAGGAGCCCAGCGGTTTGTCGCCCGCTTCCTTGGAGGCGTGCAGGGCGAGCACGAAGTACTTCTGGGCGGTGGGCTGGAGACCGACGTCGTAGCTCATCCAGCCGGCGAGCTCGGCCAGTTCGGCCGCGCAGCGGAAGAGGCGCTTCGCGGTGTCCTGCGGCTGCGGTTCCTGGAGGAGGTCGGTGACCTCGTGGAGCTGGCCGACGACAGCCTTGCGGCGCAGGCCGCCGCCGCACTGGGCGTCCCACTGGCGGAACATCGCCGTGGTCGACTCCAGCAGGTCGAGCTCGGGGGCGGAGAGCCGCGAGGCCCGGCTCTCGGCGGTGGGCAGCTCGGGCTCCGGGTGCCCGGGGCGGCTGACGGGCACCAGCCAGCGCTGCATGGGCTCGATGAGGGTGGGGCCGGCGGCCAGCGCGAGGGAGCTGCCGAGGAAGCCGCGCCGGGCGAGCATCAGGTCGCTGCGGGAGAACTCGCTGAGCAGCGCGACGGTCTGCGGGCCGGCCCAGGGGAGGTCCACCCCCGCCACCGAGGGCGCCTGGTGCGCCGCGCGCAGGCCGAGGTCCTCGACGGAGACGACGGAGCCGAAGCGCTCGGAGAAGAGTTCGGACAGGATGCGCGGGATCGGCTCGCGGGGCTGTTCGCCGTCCAGCCAGCGGCGCACCCGGGAGGTGTCGGTGCTGATGTGGTGGGCGCCCAGCTGGCGGGCCCGGCGGTTCACCTGGCGGGCGAGCTCGCCCTTCGACCAGCCGCTGCGCACGAACCACGAACCCAACTGCCCGTTGGGCTGCTTGCCGGAATTCGTCTCGCCTGCGCCGCTGCCACTCACTGGAACGCCCCCATCCCGCTGAAACCTGTCGCGCGAACCTCTATCAGAATGCCGTGCCTCGGCGCTGTCCGTACGGGCCTTGCGCACCGTCGAACCGGTCGGCGCATTGCCCGAGGCATACTCAACTGCAGATGCAATTGCAGGTTCGAGTACCCACGGTAATCCTACGATCACCGCTGCGGCGAGGGCAGTTGCGGAAACGCCACCATTCGCCACCCCTTCGGGTGAACCCGTTCGACACGGTCCGCGATTCACTTGACAGGCCGCGATCAGAAGCGAGCGGAGTGAAGCATTCAGGGGCGCGCGGTCCTCACCACGCACCTCTGCGACGCCACCTCGCGCGCCGGCGGATCGTCGGCGCGCGAAGCACTTCGCGTACGACGTCGGGCACCGAGGGCTCCGGGTCGTAACCACCGGTGAGTCGGACCCGTTGGAGGGGGCATGGGCTTCACGATCGGCGGCATCCGGGAGATGCGGTCCGGCACACGGCGTCGTGGCCGTGCGGCCGGGGCGACCGCGGTGGCCGAGTACACAGGACGCTGGGGCTGGGCGGTGGCTCCGGGAGCGCGCGCGGCGGGAGGCGTCTGCTCGTGCGGCGATCCCGGCTGCGCCGCACCCGGAGCGCACCCGCTGGACTTCGCCCGGGAGGTGCCTCCGGGCACCGGCCCCGAATCGGCCGCGGTCGCCTGGGCGGAGGTGCCGGGCGCGGCGATGCTGCTGCCCGTCGGCCGGACCTTCGACGTGCTCGACGTCGCGGAGGGCCCGGGACGGCAGGCCCTGGTGCGGATGGAGCGCATGGGGCTGCCGCCGGGGCCGGTCTCGGTGACACCGGGCGGCCGCGCGCAGTTCTTCGTCGCCCCGGGGGCCGCGGCGGGGCTGCCCGGGCTGCTCTACCGGATGGGCTGGGACGACGCCTGCCTCGACCTGCGGGCGCTGGGCCCCGGCACGTACGTCACCGCTCCCCCGTCCGATCGGGGCGGGCTGGGCCCGGTCCGCTGGCTGCGCCCGCCGGACCCGGACACGGCCGCCGCTCCCCCGCAGGCACGGCTGCTGCTGGGCACCCTCGCCTACGTGTGCCACCGCTGGTGAACGCCGGAGGGCGGTGAACCCCCTCCGGGTCCACCGCCCTCCGCACCGGTGCGCGGGTGTGCCGGTCAGTCGCCGATCAGTGCGTCGACGAAGGCGCCCGGCTCGAACGGCGCCAGGTCGTCCGGCCCCTCTCCGAGGCCGATCAGCTTCACGGGCACGCCCAGCTCGCGCTGGACGGCGATGACGATGCCGCCCTTGGCGGTGCCGTCCAGCTTGGTGAGGACGATGCCGGTGATGTCGACCACCTCGGCGAAGACCCGTGCCTGGACGAGGCCGTTCTGCCCGGTCGTGGCGTCGAGCACGAGCAGCACCTCGTCGAGCGGCCCGTGCTTCTCGACGACCCGCTTGACCTTGCCGAGCTCGTCCATCAGGCCGGTCTTCGTGTGCAGCCGGCCCGCGGTGTCGATGAGCACCACGTCGGCGCCCTCGGCGATGCCCTCCTTGACGGCGTCGAAGGCGATCGAGGCGGGGTCGCCGCCCTCGGGCCCGCGCACCGTGCGGGCGCCGACGCGCTCGCCCCAGGTCTGGAGCTGGTCGGCGGCGGCGGCGCGGAAGGTGTCGGCGGCGCCCAGCACGACACTGCGGCCGTCGGCGACGAGGACCCGGGCGAGCTTGCCCGTCGTGGTCGTCTTGCCGGTGCCGTTGACCCCGACGACCATCACGACGCCGGGCGTGCCGTCGCCGCCCTCGGTCCGCACCGCGCGGTCGAGGCCGGGACCGAGCAGGGTGACGAGCTCCTCGCGCAGCAGGGTGCGCAGCTCGTCGGGGGTACGGGTGCCGAGGACGCGGACCCTCTCGCGGAGCCGCTCGACCAGCTCCTGGGTGGGCGCGACACCGACGTCGGCGGTGAGGAGGGTGTCCTCGATCTCCTCCCAGGTGTCCTCGTCGAGGTTGTCGCGGGACAGGAGCGTGAGCAGGCCCTTGCCCAGGGAGTTCTGCGACCGGGCGAGCCGGGTGCGGAGCCGCACCAGGCGGCCGGCGGTGGGCTCGGGCACCTCGAGCTCGGGGATCTCCGGCTCGACGACGACGGGGGTACCGGCGTCGGGGGGACCGACCTCCTCGACGGTGCGCCGCGCTTCGTCGCGCGGCGTCTCGGCTTCCTCACCGACATGGGGCTCGGCGGGAGGAGTGAGGGTCGGCGTGCTCGACGGCGCCGAGGGCGGCAGCTGCTTCTTCTTGCGGCTGCTGACCACGAGCCCGCTGATCAGGCCGACCGCGACCAGGGCGATGACTACAGCAAGGATGACGATTTCCATAACGCGTCCAGTATCGGCCACGGCCGCGGTGCGGCGCGGTCACGGAGGACGACGGATACCGGCCGGGCGGGCGTAATGCCTCTTTTGGCAGTAAAAGTACGTTTCGGTCCGTGGAGAACCGCGGTCCGGACCCCGTCCCCCGCAGCGCGATCGAGGTCAGGAAAGAGCGGCGGGAAACCGGGGGAAGCCAGAGGGTCCGCCTCCCTCCCGAGCGTGTCAGGTCGCTGCGTTCGCATGGCCCGGTGAGGCGTCTTCCTCGGAATGCGGCTTCACGACGCCCCGCCCCCGCGTACGGTCCATCTCGCGCCATTCCGGCCGCAGGCCGGCCAGATTCGTGGTGAGGAAGTATGCGGCCCCGCAGGTGAGCAGCACCGGCACGAGTCCGACAGCGGTCACCGCCACCCCGGCGAGCAGGCCGCCGAGTGGGATACCGGCCCAGGCCAGTGAGTCACCGAGCGCGTTGACCCGGCCCAGCATCCGGCGCGGCACCCGCTCGACGAGGACGGCCCCCAGCACGGGGTTGACGAAGCCGCGACCGAACCCACTGACCGCGAAGACGGCCAACACCACCACCAGCGGGGCATCGAAGGCGAGGATCAGGAACCTCGGAGCCCCGACCAGCAGGAACCCGGTGAGAACCACCACCCGCCGCCGCAGCCGGTGCGCGACCACCGCGGCGATCAGGCTCCCGCCGACTGCCCCGGCCCCCATCACGCTGCCCATCAGCCCGATCGCGGCCGGCCCGTTGCCGGACTCCCCGACCCAGACGGGTACGAGCACCGAGGTGATCGCCGCGTCCAGCAGGTTGGTGATGCCGACCATGACGATGACGGTGAGCAGCAGCGGCTCGCCGCGCAGGAAGGTGAAGCCCTCGCCGAATCGCCGCCAATAGCCCGGTTCCGTCTTCCCGGCCGGGGCGGGGACTTCCTCGGCCGTGCGCCCCATGCCGCGAGGCAGCGCGAGTTTGATGATCACCGACCCGAGGGCGAAGCAGCCCGCGTTGACGGCGAGCGCGGTCAGGGGGCCGAGTAGCGCCACCAGCGATCCACCGACCGCCAGGCCGACGGTGGAGGCGAGCCGCTCGATCACACCAGCGAGACCCATGGCGCGCTCCAGCGGAACCCGGCCGCGCTCCGCCGCTTCCGGGACCAGCACCTCCTTGGCCAGGTCGCCGGGGCCCCGGGCCGCGCCGATCAGCGCGACCAGAACCAGAAGAAGGGGAAAGGAGAGCAGGTCCAGGGCGTGGAGCAGGGGCACCGCAGCGGCGGCGGTCGCGCTGGCCAGGTCGGTGGTCCAGGAGACGGCCCGCGGGCCGATCCGGTCCACCAGCGGTCCGGTGAACGCCTTGACCACCACGTAGGGAGTCATTTCACAGAAGGCGACCAGCCCGGTCTGGGCGGGGCTGCCGGTCGTGACGAGAACGAACCAGGGCAGTGCCACGACGGAGATGCGCGTGCCGGTCAGCGATACGGCCATGGCCGCCAGCACCCCGCCCAGCGGTCTTAAGGACCTCTTGCCGGGTATGCCGAGGGCCTCCGAAGCGTCGTCGGTCATGACGTCGGGCTTCCTTCCTCTTCCTGAGGGCCAGAAGGGAGCGACGACGCGGCAGCCGTATCCAGTTCGGGCAGGATCTGCGTGATCACGGCGACCCGTTCGGCTCCCGCGGGGGCATGTGCCGCCGTCTCCGGCGCGTCCCGCCGGTACCGCGCGACGACTTCCGCCAGCTCCCGGTACAGGGCGGCGGCCTCCTCGGGCGTGAGCCGCAAGGCCCAGTCGCTCATGTCGAAGGCGTTCCGCCAGGCGCGGGGCATCGTCTGAAGCCCGTTCAGAGCCTGCTGCGTGCGCAGGGTGTAGATGGACGCGACGGACTGCTGGTAGGCCATTGCGGCCTCGGGTTCCCGCTCGGCCAGTTCCGGATCGTTGAACCAGGTGGTCCGGTGCACCGAACGCCACCAGCGCTCTCGCGCGTTGCCGCGCCCGGTGTCCTCCTCGACGAAACCGGCCGCGCCGAGCTGCCGGAGGTGGTAGCTGGCCGTACCGGAATTCACGCCCAGCCGCTCCGCGAGGCGGGTGGCCGTCGACGGGCCGTACTTCCGCAGCAGCCCGACCAACTGCACGCGCACCGGATGCGCCAGGGCACGCAGACCCTTGGCATCCAGGACCACCGAATCCCCGTCGACGCCCGGGCCGTCCGGCCTCTCCATTGCATCAGCCATGCCTTGCACGGTAAACCACAAAGAGTTCTTCGCAAAGACATATTCGCGAAGAAGTCTTTGCGGTTTGTCGTGTCCGCCGGGTGCACCGCTCATCCGTCGACCGGCTGCCGAGCAGGATCGACCAGCGACAGCGCCCAGCCGGATCGGCCCCGATCCGGCGACAGGGCGGACTGCATCCGGATCCGTCCGACGAGAAGTCCGGCAAGAACACCGACCGCGAGACACCACGGAAGGCCCTCGGCCACCGGCGCGAGGACGACCCCCTCACCGTCCCGCCACCGGACCGGCTCGGCCGCCCCTTCCAGGAGCTCAGCGCCGTCATGTCCGCCTGCGCAGGCGTGGCGTCGGCTTCACCCCGGTGTGCACCGGAGCCTTCCTGAACTGCCGGGCACGAGGGCTGACGAGCACCGCCTGCGGCTGAAGGCGGCATTCTCACGGGATCCCGTGAGCGCGGCGCTGCCCCGCCCGGCGGACGGCACGGCCGGGGCGCCGGTGCGCTTCTGACCCGGCATCCGGCCGTGCGCACGTCCCGGCGGAAGGGGCGGGACATGCCGCTGCCCGGGCCGGCACGGGCCGGACCGGGCAGCGGGAACGAGGAGAGGGGCAGCGGGGATCAGCCCATCTCCTCCAGCGCCTTGCCCTTGGTCTCCTTCACGAACTTGAGCACGAAGGGGATCGAGAGCACGGCGAAGCAGGTGTAGATGATGTAGGTGCCCGAGAGGTTCCACTCGGCCAGGCTCGGGAAGCTCGCGGTGATGGCCCAGTTGGCGATCCACTGCGCGGAGGCGGCGACCCCGAGCGCGGCGGCGCGGATGCGGTTCGGGAACATCTCGCCGAGGAACACCCAGACCACGACGCCCCACGACAGGGCGAAGAAGAGCACGAAGACGTGGGCCGCGATGAGGGCGACGGTGCCCTGGGTCGTCGGCAGTTTGCCGTCGACGAGGTCGGCGGAGAAGGCCCAGGCCTCGAACGCCAGGGCGATGGCCATACCGGTGGATCCGACGAGCGCGAGGGGCCGGCGGCCCACCCGGTCCACCAGGATCATCGCGATCACGGTGCCGATGATGTTGATGATCGACGTGGTGAACGAGTAGAAGAACGAGTCGGTCGGGTCGATGCCGACGGACTGCCAGAGGGTCGCCGAGTAGTAGAAAGCGACGTTGATGCCGACGAGCTGCTGGAAGACCGACAGCCCGATGCCGACCCAGACGATCGGCAGGAAGCCGAAGCGGCTCCCCAGCAGGTCGCTGAAGGTGGACTTGTGCTCGCGGCGCATGGCCGTCTCGATCTCGTTCACCCGCGCGTCGAGGTCGACGTTGTCGCCCTCGACCTCTTCGAGGATCTTGCGGGCGCGGTCCTTCTTGCCCACGGAGATCAGGAAGCGCGGCGACTCGGGGATCACGAAGGACAGCAGCCCGTAGAGGACGGCGGGCACGACCATCACGCCGAGCATCCACTGCCAGGCCTCGAAGCCGGCGATGTTGCCGCGCTGGTCGCCGTCGGCGATCTGCAGGATGCCGTAGTTGACCAGCTGGGAGATCGCGATGCCGACGACGATGGCGGCCTGCTGGAAGGAGCCGAGGCGCCCCCGGTAGGCGGGCGGCGAGACCTCGGCGATGTAGGCCGGGCCGATGACCGAGGCCATGCCGATCGCGAAGCCGCCGATGATCCGCCACATGGCGAGGTCCCAGAGGGCGAACGGCAGGGCCGATCCGACGGCGCTGATGGTGAACAGCACCGAGGCGATCTGCATGCAGCGGATGCGGCCGATCCGGTCGGCGATGCGCCCGGCCGTGGCCGCGCCGATGGCACAGCCGATCAGAGCGATGGCGATGACCTGCGCCAGCGTCCCCGACCCGATGTCGTAACGGCCGCGGATGGCCTCGACGGCGCCGTTGATCACGGAGCTGTCGTAGCCGAAGAGGAAGCCACCCATCGCCGCGGCTGCCGTGATGAAGATGACGTGGCCGAGATGCTCCGGGTGCGCCCCTCGGGCCCCGGACTCCGGTCCGCTCGCTGTGCTGGTCACATGAACTCCTGGTACCTGGCGGCATCGTCAGGTGTGGGGGGTGAGCCTTCCCAGTGGCGCACAACTTTTCAACGACCACCACTTGAAGGTAAAAACAACATTTCGAAGGCTATGCGTTCAAGTTTCGAAGTCAAGAATCAGATCCGGCCGGAAGAGCTCTTCACAAGTACCCAGAAACACCCAAAAGGTGCGTTGAAGTGTTGAAGATTAGGTAAAGACGATGTGCCGACCCGTCAGCCGGGTGTCCCGGCGCCCCGGCGCAGCCGCTGGCTGATCACCTTGGAGACACCGTCGCCCTGCATCGAGACGCCGTACAGGGCGTCGGCGACCTCCATCGTCCGCTTCTGGTGCGTGATCACGATGAGCTGGGAGCTCTCCTGGAGTTCCTCCATGATCCGGATCAGCCGCTGCAGGTTGGTGTCGTCGAGCGCCGCCTCGACCTCGTCCATGACGTAGAAGGGGCTCGGCCGGGCCTTGAAGATGGACACCAGCAGGGCGACGGCCGTCAGGGACCGCTCCCCGCCGGACAGCAGCGAGAGGCGCTTGACCTTCTTGCCCGGCGGCCTCGCCTCGACGTCCAGACCGGTCGTCAGCATGTGGTCCGGATCGGTGAGGACGAGACGGCCCTCGCCGCCCGGGAAGAGCCGGGAGAAGACTCCCTCGAACTCGCGGGCGGTGTCCCGGAAGGCCTCCGTGAACACCTGCTCGACCCGCTCGTCGACCTCCCTGACCACCTGCATCAGGTCGGCCCGGGTCTTCTTCAGGTCCTCCAGCTGCTCGGAGAGGAACTGGTGCCGCTCCTCCAGGGCCGAGAACTCCTCCAGAGCGAGCGGATTCACCTTCCCGAGTTGCTGATACGCCCGTTCGGCCGCCTTCAGCCGCTTCTCCTGCTCGGCCCGGACGAACGGCTTCGGGAGGTTGCGCGGGTGCTCCGGGTCCTCCGGGAGGTCCTCGCCCTCCGCGGCGGGGGACGGCGGCACCGGCTGCTCCGGACCGTACTCGGCGGCCAGTCCGGCGGGCTCGACGCCGAACTCCTCCAGCGCCCTGGCCTCGACCTGCTCCATGCGCAGCCGCTTCTCGGCCCCGAGGACCTCGCCCCGGTGCACCGAGTCGGTCAGCCGGTCGAGCTCGCTCTTGAGGTCCCGGCCGCGCCCGCGTTCGGCGGCCAGGTCCCGCTCACGCCCGGCCTTCGCCGCCTCGGCCCTGGACCGCTCCTCCTCCGCCCGCACGACGGAGACCTCGACGTGCGCGAGGAGCTGCCGCGCGCCCGACGCCACGGCGCCGGCCACGGCCGCCTCGTGGCGCAGCCGGGCCCGGCGCCGCTCGGCACGGGCACGGGCCTCGCGCTCGGCGCGGGCCGCCCGGTCCAGCGCGTCGGCCCGGCCGGCGAGCGCCTTCACGCGTTCCTCATGAGTACGGGCCTGGAGCCGGGCCTCCATCTCGGTCTGGCGGGCGTTGGCGCCGTCGGCCGCGAGCCGGTCCCGTACGGAGGTGTCGGGCTCCTCCTCGACCGGTGTCTCCTCGGCGACCAGCAGCCGCTCCGCCAGCTCCTCGGCCTCCTCGGTGGCCCGCTCCAGCGCCTCCTGGGCGCGGGCGGCGGAGGCGGCCGTCCGCTCGGCCTCACCGGCGGCCCCCCGCGCCTGCCCGGCGAGGCGTCCGAGCTGCTGCGCCACCCCGGACTTCTCGCGCTCGGCTGCACGGCGCAGCTCCCCCAGTTCCTCCACCCGTGCCGCGCAGAGGCCGCGCCGGTCGGTGGCGGCGTGCTGCTCCGAGGCGAGTGCCCCGCAGCGCACGGCGAGTGCGGCCAGTTCGGCGGCGGCCTCGTCGACGGAGGCCTGGACCTCCAGCAGACTCGGCGCGCCGGCCGATCCGCCGTGGGCGAAGTGGGCGCCCAGGACGTCGCCCTCGGCGGTGACCGCGGTCAGCGCGGGGTGGGCGGCGACCAGCTCCTCGGCGTCCTCCAGGGTCGCCACGACGACCGTGTCACGCACCAGCCGCCGCACGGCCGGCATCAGTTCGGCGGGCCCGCGGAGCAGGTCGGCGACGAGGGGCGCCCCCTCGCCGAGGGCGACGGAGGTCTCCGGCGGTTCCGGCCGGCCGGCCGGTCCCCCCCGGGCGGGGGGGGGGGGGGGCCGCGGCCC